>NZ_CABSJB010000004.1:0-112513 GCF_902477955.1 uncultured Turicimonas sp.
TCTTAAACTTAAGTGCCCGCTCTTATCGGTTCGTCGATAAATTTTTAAAGAACTTTACCTAAGATTCACTCTTAAGTCGCTTCCGAATTAACTTGTTTTCGTCAGCGCAGAATTCGAATATTACAGACAATTTTTTCACTCGTCAACTGTCACAACCAAAACTGATGTAAAGAATTGTAATTTTTATTGGGTCAGGTTTTTAGCAGCCAAGCGTCCGAACACTACAGCACAATTAATACCATTGCCTCCGAGTCGGTATTTGCCGTGTAGATTGCCGATTATCTGACCACAGGCCCATAGCCCGGTAATGGGTTTGCCGTGCTCGTCCAACACTTGGGCCGTTTCATTGATTTCTACGCCTCCTAAAGTCAAATGTATTTTAAAAACGACATTTGCCGCCCAGAAAGGAGGAGTCAGAATTTGTTTATCAAATTGGCATTCTTGAATTGTTTGAAACAGGTTTTTCTCTGGAATGTTTAACTTTCTCGCAAGTTCTTCAACGGTATTTCCTCTCCAAACCATATTCTTGTAGAGGCCTTTATAAACATTCTTTTTTCTGTTGAGCTGAATTTCTTGAACCGTTTGATTATCGACAATGGAATAACATCGTTTGAAGCCGCCGTTAAAGTACGCTTCCGAAATTTTTCCCCTCGGAAGCTCTTCATTTACGAATCTTTTGCCGTTTTCATTAACAAAGATGAACTTTCTCGGGTTGTAATCCAGACGAACAGGATTATTTTCGTGCGCTGACGAACCCGGTACGCACTCCACAAAATGCATATTTGTTAATTTTCCGCCTATTGCATAAACTGCATCGTGAAGATCTCCCGTCGCTCCGGGGTTGGAATCTGTTCCTAAATCAGCGGCCCACGGAACCATCTCCCTTAATTTAGAACTGTTTGCGCCAAATCCGCCGGAAGCTAGAACAACTCCTTTACGGGCAAAAACCGTGCTTGGACCTTCTGGCCCCTGTGCTATCACACCGACAATTCTGTTTTCCTCGTTTCCTTTGATTAAGGTGATGACCCGAGAATTTGTAGATATCTGTACTTTCTTCGATAAACATGCTTCTGCTAAGACCTGAATATAGATCCTGCCGTTCCCAGTTTCTGTCAGAAAAGAACGAGGATATTTCCCTCCGTAGACATGATAAGGCGTCGGCAAAAATCGTATTCCCAATTTCTTAAGCCACTCAAGAGAATCACGGCTGTTTTCTGCCAAAGTTCGGGCTAATTTGGGAGAATTTAGGCCTTCGGCCAGCTGGTTTATTTGAGACGTGTAAAGATCAATGCTATCCGGAGGATAGTCTGGGAACCAAGAAGATTCTTCCGGAGTAAGAACAGCGTTGAAATAACCGCCCGATAAGAAAGTATCTCCTCCCAGCTTCGGCATCTTCTCTAAAAGCAGAACCGAAGCCCCTTTCAACGCCGCACTATATGCAGCCGTGAGACCTCCTGCTCCTGCACCGACAACAATGACATCTACATATCGCGGGGAATATTCATCTTCAGACGATAAAGCGACCACAGGAAAACCTGCTATTAAAGTAGTAAAGAGGAAATCCCTTCGCTTCATATACTCCTCACAGTGAATTATCGTTGTTAATTTATTAACGCCACAATTTGCAAGAGGTCGCAGGAAAACAATCCGTTCTATCCTGAAAATCCATACTGAAATCTATCTCGAGTTATTGATTAGGATTGTTCAGCAAATATGCTTTGCGATATCGATTCAAATCGTTTAAAAATCCAGAAAGTTCTGCAGCATTCTCGACTTCCAGCTTTTCATAAATGCTCGACCGATGGGACCGGACAGTTCGCTCCGTAATTTCCAACACAAGACTTATCATATTGTTGGTAAGCCCTTTTGCTACCATATCAGCTACTTGACGCTCCGCCTCAGTTAATGAATTCCATTGATTCATCAAAAATTCTGCAAATTTCCTTCCCTTCTGTCTCTCCCTATGTTCTTCCACTGCCTCTTTTATGTAATCCAGGAGTTTATCAAGGCGAGGAGGCTTTACTAGAAACGTTTTGGCTCCCTTATGAACGGCTTCGACAGCCATTTCTATGTCTCCATGAGCAGACAGAAAAATAATAGGAAGATCGCACCTTCTTCTAATTAACTCATTTTGCAATTCAATTCCAGACATATGCGGCATACGGACGTCCAGGACAATGCAGCCGGTCACAGAAAAATCATCTTTTTCCAAAAAAGATAACGCCGAATTGTATGACTTGACCTTGAAGCCTGCCATTTCTAAAAAAAGAGACTGAGCTTTCAGAACACTTTCGTCATCATCCACCAACCGTATTAATGATTGCGTTATCTTCGTCATCTCCGCCTCCTTCTTTTGTTATAAATTTTTCTACAAATAAACTAGCGATCACTCCCGACGATTCTCCTCTTTCAAACTCTAAATGTCCGCCGGATGATTCTGCAATCGCATTGCATATTGATAAACCGAATCCCAGTCCATCAGGCTTGCTGCTTTGAATGGCTTTTCCCAAATTTTCGAAAGCTAGCTGATCAAGTTTTGGCCCGTTGTCCCTTACGCTTAATTTCCAAAAAGCCCCAGCCTCCGATACAGAAACCGAGATATGAGGAGTAACGACTCCCTTAACAGCGCTTTTGGCATTTCTTACGAAATTAAGAACGATAAATTCCAGTTCAAAAGCATCTCCAAGAGTAAAGAATTCTCCCTTAGGAACATTATTTTCAACTGCTTGTGCGTATAAGCCTTGGCCTAAAGCATTACTCACAACACCTCCCAGATCGCAAATCTTTTTTTCTTTGGGTCTTTTCTTAACTAAACTTCTGACATGTTCAACGATCTGAGTCGATTTTTGCAGTTCATTTTGTAGGAGAGTGATAATTTCTTGTGCTCTACTATCTTTAGTTGGCTTTTGTTCCAGAAGCATGCTCAACGCTCCGGCGTAGTAACCAATGTTTGTAATCGGCTGTTTAATTTCATGCGCAAACATACTGGATATTTGAGAAACGATGCTCATTCTTTCCAGAGCATGGAGTTTTTGTTTACTTTTCTGGGATTCCAAATAAAACTTCTTAGTCTCTTTTAGTGCTTTGCTTAGCTGCCCCGTGCGTTTTCGAACCAAGTAATTAATTTGAAATACATGCAATAAAAGGAAAAACAGCAACAAGACTGCAAAATAAATCCCGTTTTTATATTTCTCCAGTAAAAACTTTACAGACCAAGCCGAGTCATGGTTAAAAGGTCCAAGTCTTAGAGACTGCATCAAGTTGTATGTAGGCAAGAAGTTATTTGTGATCGTCCAGTTGAAATCCAAGCCTACCGAAGGCATAGTCAGCAGCTCAACGGTAACGTCCTTAGTAATACTAGGCGCAACGCCGGCTAAGGAAAAAAAGACAACGTCCGGATATCCCGGAGTACTAACTAAACATTTTTGTGGGTTGAGGCGTTGATTAAGAACCCTAAAATCTCCTTCTTTTATCTGTCCGGACTGGATTGCTTTCTCCAGCTCACAGCTTTCAACCACTCCGACAGTCACGAAACCGTGTTTTAAAAGAAGGAATACATCCGGCACACCATATTTCGTCTCGATGATTTCTGAAAAAAACTTGTCTGGGTTGTAACCTGCGGAAAGCAGCTCTCCTTTGGCAATAAGCCAACCTCCAAAACTTTCCAAATCTGAAACTGCTGCTTTTTTCCCTCTAGCATCCGCTAGAGTTTTTATCGAGCTGTCCGATCTTACGATAATGGTTGAAGCTACTGAATCCGTGAAATTCGAAGTCTCTTTATTCTCTTTAGTGGCGACTTGAAGAGCTCCGTGGGTCTGCATCAAGCTGACATAAGTAAAGGCATTTGAAATTAAAAAATCCGGCTTATACCTCTCTATATCTTCCAGTATGTTGCCGGGGTTTATATCTACTAAATTGAATTGATATTGTGTAAGGCTCTCCATCAAATGATCGACGGTCGGAGAGTAAGACTCTATGAAAAAAGTAGGCGAAAAAGTATCCACCAGTCCGATGGTGACAGTCGGTTTATTTTCTGATGGTAAGCCCTGGCTGGAAAAGACAAAAGGCAATGCCAGAAGGGCAAATCTGATTTGGGATTGCTTCACACCTATTCTCGTTTTATTTTTTCTTATGGTAAGAATTTAATAAACTCGTTTCAATATAACAATAGGTATATTTCTTATGCTTTTCGGCTTGAAAAAATTTTTTCTATTCTATTAACTTTTTTAAACCTGCTTTTCTAAGTAAAAACTTCGCAATCTTTTGAGGCCAATTCACAGGCTCAAGATTCAAGACAGGTAACTCGCAATATCTAATCTTGTTCTTTGTCAACCAAACATCCAGAAGTCTCTCGGAGAGGAAGCCAAAGACACGAGCATCATTTTTTGAATAGTCTGAAATATTTAGAGTCTTCTCTACCTCTTCTAAAACTGAAAAAAGCCACGTGCAATACTCATCGAAGAGTTCCTTTTTCATCACAAACATATTGAGCAAATGAAGCTTCTTAGAATTCATCACTTGCTCAAAGGCCGGAAGATAAGACGGGCAAATCTTCCTGATAGCCTTTTCTAATGCAAGGAGATCTTCTTCATGATGTGCATGAACATATTGACTTCGGACAGTTTCGACAAAGTAATTTCGCTTCACAGGCAAGATAACTTGATTTTCTCGTAAGTATTTCTCAATCTCTTGAGCGTCCAAGATATTTGCAAACTTTCCTTGAACTTTAGAGTTTCCCTTGAAATATCTTCGATAGTGAACAAGGCCAACAACATCAGCATCCTTGATATTTTTCCAGATCCAAAAGTAACCGGTCAGCTCGCAATAATTCGGATTCTTTTCTGAAATATTCAGTCCGGTATTATCTCGAACTCCTTTTAGTCCTAGATCTTTCCGTAATGAAGCCCCGACTTCTAAAGGAATATATATGTCGTCCTCAGGCATCTCATAATTTTTGTGAGCCGCTATAAAAATCTTAATCGACATATCCTCAGACCTAAATATTTCAACTTGAAAAGTTTAATCGATTTCTTCTTTTTGCAAATCGTTCTATTATTTACAAAGTAGAAAAAACGTTTATTTTTTCTAGAGTTAGAAAGAGTATTTTTCCTCCGATGTCCTAGGAATTACAGCCCATCTTGAATTAACCAATAAATTTAGATTAAAATCCCTGCACATCCTAAAAATATGGGATGGCGATTAGGAGGTCAATTTATGGAGAACGACCCGCAAGTCAGAGCTGGGTTATCACAAAGATTACAAGAGCTAAGATTGGAGAACCAAATGACGCAAGCAGAACTTGCTCGTCTTTGCGATATTCCTCAGCCTGTGTTGTCTTTGTACGAAAAGGCTGACAGTAACAGAATGCCCACTCTGTATGGACTTGTGAAACTGGCAAATGTTCTTCGTGTTTCGACTGATTATCTTCTGGGCCGTACAAATGAGAGAACCGGCAGCGCAAGTTTCATGCCGGAAGATTCTGTCTTAAAAGAACTCTCGGTCAAAGACAGACAGATTCTCATCCATATTGCTAAAGCGCTTTTACTTGCCGCGAAAACAAAGCAAGAAATAATGAGAAGCAAAAAGATTCCGAGTAAAGCTGAGCAAACGCCCGATACAGGCGCCTAATCGTTTTTTTCTTTGCAGCTTTAATAATTTTTTAGTTATTTCACTTTTCCAGTGTTAGAATAAAAAAATGTTGCGCCAGTAGCTCAGTTGGATAGAGTACTTGGCTACGAACCAAGGGGTCGTGGGTTCGAATCCTGCCTGGCGCGCCAATGATGGTCCGAGACGCTTAACAGCTTCTCGGACCTCCTGTTTTTTGTTCTCCTCTGCTAGGTTTTTAAGCCTTAATCGGATGCTCCTATAGAGAATCCCCCTCCTGAAAGCTCTCCTCTAAACTACTGCGTTTTTTCTCCTCTCTAGCGAGGCTCTCTGTACCTGCCATTTATTCCGAAGTACTCTTACGGTCTTTTCAGCGGTCAGGACCGCCTCACAGACGTGTTCAATAAAATACATAGGTACCGCTTTGTTTTTATAGGTCGCTCTGACGGCTTCTATGACGTCCTTCATTTCCTCTGACCGTGCCTTTGTCACGTAGTCTGAGCAGATTTGGCGGGAGCTTAGCCATAACCAGAAAATGTAATCCTTATTATTTCCTCCTCTTGCGATGTCGGCACCTTTAGACAAAGTGCAGACCGATGAGACGGTCACAAATTCTGATTGGTCCGGACGGTTAGGTACAAATCTAACGTATCCAATCAGCTTTCTCTCAGCGGCGACCGGTAATCTTACTTCACCGCTGCAAAGCTTCTCAGGCTCATACCCGAAAATAATAGGTTCAAAAAATTCGATGAATGGCAAGCGACCTCTAGCAACAAATGCAGGGTTCTTGGAAGATTTTCTGAATTGTTTCAATGTTCTCATTGCTCGTTCCAACAAAATTCATTAGAAAACAAAGCCGTATGCAATAAATTTTCGGCTCGTCCTTCGGAACACCGGACAGAAAATCGGCACAAAAATAGCCTAATCCTGACCAAAATCAGTGTTCTTTAGATTCTTTGGAACGATTAAAAATTAACCCATTGGTCTCAGAAATTAAATATTTGACACTTTATTGTACACTATTTTGTCGTAAAATTAAAAATGTCTTACAGGTCCTACATCAAGTCGGACTGTTCGCCACATTGAGAAAAATTGCTTCCTTGGGAAAAGCTTGATGAAGGAAGAAAAACTTCCTCTTATGGCACAAGTTTGAACTTTCGAGAGAAAACCTTTTTGAAAAGTCCCAATATGTTGTTTGAGACTCAATAGGAAAATAAGAGTCGGTCAACCGGGACTATAGTAGGACGTCGCTAACGAATAAAACTCCCGAGGATTTTTGAAGATCTTCGGGAGTCTTACAGTTCTCTAATTTGCTTCCGGAATATTTATGGTTACTAAGTTATCCTCCGCTAACTCTCTTGGCAAATAAGTTTCTTCATCAGAATCCTCTTGACGCCATTTAAGGAAGGAGAATTCACCATTGCGGTTAATCACGTCTTTCATTCGGATCACCAAGCC
This sequence comes from uncultured Turicimonas sp., assembly GCF_902477955.1. NCBI lineage: Bacteria > Pseudomonadati > Pseudomonadota > Betaproteobacteria > Burkholderiales > Sutterellaceae > Turicimonas > uncultured Turicimonas sp. The sequence goes on from NZ_CABSJB010000004.1 coordinate 7,063, forward strand.
ACGATGAGTTCTATCTAGTCCGAATACTTCTGTTACCAGAGAGGAGAAATGCGGAACAACACCGAAGGGGACATCCTCCGCATAAGTTCCCGTTACTCCCTTAATATTCAGGAATCCGTATAGATCAGGGCCGTTTTCAAGCACGTAAACACCTTTACCTAAGACGGGGCCAAAAATACTTCCCTGTCTAGTGACAGCAATCATGCCGGGAGTTTGGAACGTTTCAGCCACGATGTTCCCGTTACCGTTATACAACATAACCGAGCGATTGCTTTCAACGTTTCCTACCTGAATGTTTCCAGTGACGCCGTTGGCTCTTCGATAAATATCTACATAGTCCTGACCGAAAACCGAACCAATATTAATTTCAGCGTTTCCGGAAAGAATGCCTACAGATTTACCATGAACGGTATCGAAATCAATTGCTGAACCTTCTTTGTCATAAAGAGAAGATGAAATTTCAATCCCCGCCTTAGACACAATTGACGACCCGCTAACGGAAGCTGAATGTAGCATTACCTCATTCTTCGCCGATATCGAGTTGCCAATATTCAGCACATTTTCTTCGCCATGAATTGACACATGGCCGTTAACAACTCCGCCTTGAGAGGCATTTACATACACCGTTGTCGCAAAGCCAGTCAAAGCTAAATTGACGTCTTTACCTGCTTCAAGAACAGCTTCTGTAATGTAGTTTCCACCAAACTCACCGGCTTCTCCCATCTTGGTCACAGAGCCTAAGACAATACTGCCATTGGCCGTTGCTTCCAATCTTTCAGCCGTAACACCGGTATCTCCTTTATTCTGTCTCTGATAGACATCGTTACCTGCCTTCAGGACTACTAGATGAGTACTTAGATCAGTTTCCTCATCCCAAGCTCCGATCCTAGTTTGATCCAACAAACGAATATCTCTTGAGGCCTGAATTCGAACGTCTCCGGAGTCATCTGTCGTATACACCCAAGAATCGCCCTGCATCCTCACGTCACCTGCAAATGCAGTAACCTCGACATTAGAGCCTTTGATTTCACTTCCGCCTGCGAGTGTGACATTTGATCCCAAGAGGTCAATGTCGGAATCAGAAGATATATCTGCACGTCCTTGTACAGTGAGAAGGCCCTTAGCTGCCAGAACTACATTTTCTTGTGCTGTAATAGAGGCATCGGAGACAAGAGTCAGATCCCCTAAGGAATCAAGAACAACTCCTCCATTCTCAGAAGACACTTCAGCAGCAGAGTCAAAGCGGAGGTTTCCTCCCGCGATGTTTACATAATTATCAGAAGAAATCTTGGTACTCCCTTGAGCAACAAGGTTTCCATCGGCGACTAAAACAACTTCTTGCGGTGCTTTAACAGAAGCATCGGCAGCAAGGGTCATATCGCCCAACGACTTGAGCTGGACTTCTCCATTCTCCGATAGAACCTCGGAAGCGCCGTCAACACGTATTTCACCGCCTTGAATATAAACTTTGTTCTTTGAAGATATCTCGGTAGTACCTTGGGCAGCAAAGCGTCCCTCAGCGGATATGGAAACGCCTGTCTCTCCTTTCACGCTTGCATCAGAGGCAAGAGTCAAATCTCCCTTGGAAAGAATTTCAACGCCGCCATTGTCCGAGAGAACTTCAGAAGTACCGTCAAGACGTATTTCTCCGCCTTGAATCTTGACGTTCTTATCCGAAGAGATCTCGGTTGTACCCTGGGCAACCAAACGTCCGGCAGCAGATATGGAAACACCGGCGGGTCCTTTGACGCTAGCATCCGACGCAAGGGTTATACCTCCCGTGGATACTAGGTTAACGCTGCCGTCCGTCGTCAAAACTTCAGACGTTCCGTCCAAGCGAATTTCACCGGCATAAACGTCAACATTCTTTTCGGAAGCAAGGTAAGCATCTCCACCAATGGTAAGCTTATCTGCTGCATCCAAATCAACGGATTCTTCTCCGTAAATAATGGCTGTCCCTTCCAATAGGACGGAACCGCCTGTACTTCTCACAGTCAGATTTCCTTCGGTAGGCTCGGCGGAGGGTGTTAAGGCCACAAGAAGAGCCTCATCACCAAATTTCACATCCTTCCCTCCAACTACGGAAATATCGGCCTCTGAAATTATCCAAGCTCCCTCACCAAAAACAGCATTTCCTCCGGAGACAATCGAAACATCAGATCGGCCTTTTGCCCGCCCTTTCTCATCAGCAACCTTACTGCTGCTCTTTTCAGTAGCGATAAATGCGTCGTCTCCAATGACAAAGTCTTTTCCTGACTTGATCGAAAGATCTCCGCTGACATACACATCGGCATCATTGCCAATCCCGACACTTCCTTGTTCTGCTGTAATAGTCGTTAGGTTATCCGCCCCAATTTCAAAACGATCTGCAATAGTGACGTTCCCTGTATAACTCTTAATGTCAACAGTTCCCGATTCCTTGGGAGAATTTGAATCCACTATTGAGTGAATAAATGCGTCAGACCCGAGGGAGACGTCCTTCTGAGCAGAGACACTTATCACGTTGGCATACAAGTCTGCATCCTCTCCGATTGAAAGATTTCCTCCGGACTGCACATTAAGCTTACTTATCCCAGAAGTGTTAATTGCGTGAATTTGAGCTTTGGACCCAATATCCAGATCTCCTGATTCTGTAAACAACGTTGTATCTTTACCGGCGGTTATCGCCAAATCGTGATCAATCGTCAAGCCCTTATTGCCGTATACCTTTGCTGCGCCATTTGGAGTGTTAATGTTAAATGCACCGCCAGTCACTGAAAATTCTTTTTGAGAACCGACTTCTACTTTGGCATTTTCGCCCGATGCGGAAATATTTACATCCCCAACGACAGTCCAATCATTTGCAGCTTCAATCGAAATATTTCCACCCGAGGAGGAAAGCTTGATCGATTTGCTATGAATGGAAGTTGCATCAACATCGATATCCCCTTTTGTTTTGATATCAACGGAATGATCTGCCGAAATATCCTTTGCCTTAACATAAGCAGAGTCGGCAACCAAAGAAGGAAGCTTTAAACTGCCCTCTGTGGTGATTGATGCCTTTTGAGCGGCAGAGATACTATCCGCATTAATAAATGAAAGAGAATCCAAACTTACTGCTCCATTAGCAGAAGTTATCTTTTGAACAATAATGCCATTATTGTCGCTGGTTACTGAAACATCTGTAGAAGCTTCAATGGTTGTGGCTTCCACCTTCTCTTTTCCAACGATAGAGACACCTCCGGACTTACTTTGAATAGTCCCTGTAGCTAAGACCTCTCCCTCAGAGCTTTTAACAAGAATATCTCCATTAGCATCTCCAGTCGAGGTAACTTGTCCAACAGAAACTTTCTTAGTGCCGGCCAGTGTAATCTTTTCCTTGGCCTCCACTTCTCCTATTGAGAGGTCTTCAACAGCGACATTAACCGTACCAGCTGCCTGGACCTTGGCAATCGTTTGAGCTCCTGTCTTGGCAAGAATCTCAACGTTTCCAGCGACTATACTCAATTTTGAAGAAGAGTTAAGTCCTGTGAGTTCTCCCTTTTCAGCGCTAAGACGAAGATCTTTTTTCAATTCAAGGTTGTCGTAATGATTCAACGCACTTACATCCAGATTCTTACCAGATTTCAAATCAATTGAGTCTTCGATGGTTATATTGGGCTTTGCCTCTTCGGATAGTACTTTGAAAGCCACGTCTCCCTCTGTACTCGTCATGTTCAACGAATCAGAGGTCAGAGTATTTGTCTTGAGAAGCGCTGTTCCTGAATCGGAACCAATGAACGTACTTTGTGCCTCCAGTGCAGTTGCAGAGACTGTAGCTCCCGAGTGTCCCTTGACTGTGAGCTCTTTCTCTACTTCAACCTTTTGTTCTACATTCATATCTGCAGAGCCCGCTGTCGATGAGAGTGATAAAGAACCCTCAGCTGTAAGCGTCTGTGCTTTGATATCAATGTTAGAGCCAGCATTTATTTCAGCTTCGGCATCTTTCATTGTTACAGCACCTGCATTAACAGTGATCCCGTGTTTGGCAGATAAATCAGAGTTAAATACAACGTTAGCTGCTTTAGCATTGACTAATACGCTTGATTTTTCGGCAGTGAGCTTATTCAGTTCAAGGTCTTTCTCAGACGTTAAAGCAATTGTTCCGGCAGTTACTTCAACTTTCTCAAGCCCAGAAATAGATTCTGCATCTACGACTAATGCCGAGTCCACATCCAACACTGTCGTGTCAAATTTAGTCTGCCCAGTTGACTTGACATTCAAAGAATCACCCTTCACTTCTCCCGAAATTGTCACAGCATTGCCTGACACATTCGAATCTTTGAAAGTGTTGAGTGAAGCGGTTAAAGTGACATCTCCTTTTTCAGCTGAAATAGTCCCAGCATGGCTTAGATTGCCACTGCCAAGAGATACATCTACATTAGATTCTTTAGCCTTTAACGTCCCCAAAGCAAGCTCTCCTGAACCTGCAGCGATAGAAACCGATCCTGCTGAGATAGTAGAGTTTTCTTGGATTCCCTCAATCCTGTTTGCAGAAATCTTGAAGTCTCCATCAAGGTCAATCTCTCCGTCCAGATCGACTTTAGCGTTTTTTTGGGCCTGAATATCAACTGTTTTTTGAGCAGTAATTTTTGCCGAGGAATTCTCAGTAAACCCTGTCGTAGTTACATTCTCTTCGCGAGATTTAAGAATGACTGACTCAGCCTCGATTGTCTCGGCTTTAACGCTAATATCCCCTCGAGTCTCGATACTAATAGGAGAATTATCGTTGCTGATAACCTTCTTTGCTTTCAAATCGACGCTATCTGCCGTAACGGCAGGAAGTGTCAGTTCTCCTCCGGTATCAATACCCAGCTTACCCTTGGCTGCTGAAATTGACTTAGATTTTACAAACAACGGAGCATTCAAAGTTACTCCAGCCGTATCCGAAATCAAGGTTCCAAGTTCAATTCCATTAGTGTCGCTTGTTACTTCGATATCCTTAGATGCATGGAGGTCAGCAGCCTGAACTTTTTGAGCCCCAGAAATTCCTATTGAACCCTTGTTGCTAACTAAGTTTCCCGATATCGATACATTGCCACTTGTACTGGAAACTGATATAACGCCTTCAGCCTCTGCTGCGTCCATAACCACATCATTCTGAGCAGTTAATGTGACCGCTTCTGCAGAATTAACCTTTCCTGTTGTTGTCAGGGATGTACCAGCGTTGGCAATTATTGAACCACCTTGTGATGTTAAGGCCCCTGTCTTCAGCTCTGTTCCGGATTTAACAGTTATTGCGCCTCCTGTTGAAGTGAGATCTCCTGCCATGACATTGGCCTCAGAACTTGTCAATTGAATTTCTTTCGCCGTTACCTTTCCGACGCTTAAGGCCTCCTGAGCCGTTAAAGTGGCAACGGCAGCTGAATCTACAGTTCCGGTTGTCAGAGTAGTGCGTGCCTTAGCAGTTATTGAACGTTCTGTAGACTTCAAGTCGGTCGCCGTTATATCTGCCTCTGAACTTGTCAATTGAACTTCTTTGGCCTCAACGTCGGATACTTTCACTGCATCCTTCGCTGTTAATTCAGCAAGATCAGCTGAATGTACCTTCCCCGTTGTGGTCAAAGTCGTTCCCGCTTCAGCGGTTATTGAGCCTTCTTTAGACGTCAGTGCACCAGCAGTAACAGCACCGTCTGTACTTGTCAATTGAATAGCTTTGGCCGACACATTGCCAACGGCCGCTGCGTTTGCAGCCTTTACTTGGACATTTCCAGACTCGCTTTCCAAATTACCGCTAACAACGCTTCCCTGTCCGGAGAGTTTAATGTCTCCGCTCAGGGATAAATTAGCGTTACGCTTCGGCTCTTTATGCTTCGACTCTTCGGCATCAACATATCCCTTTTCTGCGGAAGCAACGTCTAATGTCCCGGAACCAGTATCGTGAATATTTAACAGTTTCGGCTTATCTTGCGAAGTTTCGCCGGTAACAAAAGTAAGCAGAGCCTCCCCGTCTTTTTCCGAATGCAGACGAATTGAATTCTTATCACTTCCTACTTGGGATGCATCACGAAGAATGATTTCCTGCGCCTTGATATAGCTTGAAGCTATCGACTCTGAACCAGAAGGTTCTGTCATCAGCAAAGCTTTACCGTTCAAACTAATGTCAACAATCTTATCTGAAGCAACTGCATCAACTCGGAAAGGATCAGTAGAAACACCGTCAGCTGCGTTCAGATACACGCCTGAAGATGCGCTAAATGAACCATAGGCATTAAGGTCATCAGGATTAATAAGCTCAATGTTCAACCTAGACACCGACGTTCCTAATGAACCAATACCGCCGCGCAATGTCACTCTTGAAGACTTAATCAGTGAAGAATCAGCACTTCTCAAAAGACTTTCACCGTTATAAATTCCTTGTTTTGCGGAAAGTCTGACTTCGTAATTTGCCTTATCGCTGATCACCTTTCCTACATATAAGGCAGAATTGTCTTCCGCTTCTACAAAGACATTTCCTTCCGTAGTATTCGCATCAAGATGAACTTTGCCTAAAGACTCCGTTAAGTTAGACGCTTCAACAGAAATTGAACGTTTTAGACCGAGTGTTATTTGTCCTTGGTCTGCATCCCATTTAACATCATGAGCATCGGCTGAGGCAAGTGTCTTATAAACATTTAGTGCTTGATCTCCGCTTAAATCTGAGAACTGGTAAGTCACGGGATCGACTTCTTGCCCTATCGATTTTGCCTTCAGGACTACGGTGTCTGCAACGATGTTTGCCACTCCGTCCAAGATTCGAGTGTCAGAAGCTTTCGGATTGGAAATCACGTCAGAAACCGCATAAATCAGTTCTGATTCAGTCCAAACTTTATAGCTAGACGCCTTGGCCTTTGCCAATTCGGAATCAGAAATCTTTTCGGTTGCTGCAAGATATTTGTTAAACCTATCTTTAATATTGGCCTTGAGATCTTCTCCCTTCTCACCGCTTCGAGTATAGTACCCGCCTAGTTTCTTCCCTAAAGAATCTCGATATTCTTTCTGCGCAGCGCTTAAAGTTGATTCTTCTGCTTCTACGAGTTCAGCATACCGCTCAAATTCACCCTTCATTTGTTGGGTGATTCGTTCGACGATACCTTTCCTAAGTGCTTCATCGCTAGCTGAGTTTGCAGAACCAAGAATTCCGGCTTCTTTCCAACTTTGAAGTTTTTCTTCTAGAGAAACCTGGTCGGCTGTTTCTCTGGGAAGCGCATCCAACAAAGCACCATCAGTTGCGATTTCAACTTTGTTTGCTTTAAGAATTCCAAGACCAAGATCGCCCTTAGCTGTAATGGACACCTGTCCGTTGTTAGCATTTACGTCCAAGCGGGATGTTCCATCAACTTTTGAAATCTGTGTAAGTTCATGGATTTTCACACTTCCTGCCTCGGATGTTAGGTTGCCGTCCTGCGACTCGAATCTCTGCAAGTCAACATTATTCTGTGCTAGAAGTTGTACATCGCCTTGGCCGACAACTGACCCTGACACCGTTCCTAGAACTTGACCAGCGTTCAAGAAGATATCGTCCCCGACAGCTCCGACTAACATATTATTCTTGGAAGTCAGTTTTATTGCGTTTTGTTCTGAACCAATACTCCCGGCTGCCGTCAAATTAATCTCTTTGGCACCTGAAAGTTGAGCCCGTGCGTTGTCGGAAAGAATATCGTTTCCGGCATTGATTGTTATTGTGCCGCCATCCGCACTTAGAATACCCCCTATAGAAATATTCTTGCTGCTCGAGAGCTTAATAGAATTTTGGCCAGTTGTAATAAAACCTACATCGATAGGCTGATCAGCTTTAACAGCGTATTGACGAACTACAAGAGCACCTGATTTTGTCGTTTTTCTAGCCTTGTAATAACCATTAAAGTGAGTCCAGTTATCATACTCAACCCAATCCTCAATACTGTCGACATACGAGTATTGCTTTTCTGGTGTAACCCAACTTTCGAAAACATTGGTTCCCGAAGGACGAGAAGCCAAAATCCCTATGGTCCCTCCTTTCTTCAGGTCAGATTTTTCCTCACTCGTCTCTTTTTCCATCGTCCAGGTCAAAGGAGATTTCTTCCAAGCTCCCCAAATATGGAAACGTTTACTAGTTGATTCAACCTTAACATTTGTGACCTGGGCTCCGTCACTCCACAGATAGGTTAAACCTTTACGAGGGTTGTAAGTCCTCTCCGCAATTGTCGTTGCCTCAGACGTCTTTCCAGATTTATATAACCAGTACTCCTTATTACCCTGGGAGTTGCTGTATTCGGTTACTTTAGCAGCTACCGCCTCTCCATTTTTGGTTTCACCAGCCCAAGCGGTATCTGTTATACGAATACTTCCATGAAGGTTTCCGGTATTAATATCACCAGTAAGTATAGAGTGGGTTCCAGAATTTATATCTATATCTATACTGCCATCGACCGCACTCAGCTTTCCGCCTCCGGTACTGGCAATTTTGCCCGTCAAATAGATACGACCGCCTTTAGGCGAAATATCATCGAGCACAATCTGATCGGTTACCGGGTTATACCAGGCTTTACAGTTTTTATGCCAGTTTCCGTCGCCTCCGACAAAATCGAGGCCGTCTGTCAACAAATATTGGTCTGAATATACATTGATTGAATCCGGAGAACCTTGGGCAATCCAGGAATCTCTAATTGCGGAAATTCTTTTCTCGGACGTTGCGTCCAGTGTCAAATCATAAGAAGCATACCCACTTTGAATAGTACCGTTGACGTTAATCATATCGGCTGCGATAAATATATCACCGCCAGCGTGAATACCTACAGAAGCACTATGAGTCTTGTCTTCGGCACTCGATTGTCCTATTCCGGTCTTCTTAGTTGTCTCCCATTCATCCTTCCAAAACTCCTCAACACTGCCGCCAACAGACAAAATACCCTCGTGATATGATTGAGTGACGTTTCCTGTAGCTTGAAGGTTTACCTGGCCTGCAGCATTGACTGCTGATTGCGCATCAACATAGATATCTCCGCCGGAATTAATAGACAAGTTACCCGACAGATTTTGAATCTTGCCGTAGATACGTACATCCGAATAGACCGGAACATCTACAATATGAATCTCTTTGCTCTGTGTTTCTTCTGACTGGATCTCTCCTCTTGCCTGCAGTTTCCCTGTAAACGAAGTTGTAACTTTAAACTCCGGAGCTTGAGAATCCGTTGAATACTCTTTTGTCCCTGTAAATTCCGGCAGAGAAACATCTGCATTAGTCTTATTGTTGTAGGTAATGACACCGCCCTTATCCAGAATCTGAATATCCTGGAGTTCCAATAACAAGTTGGATTTGTTTTCAATGTTAATGTGCTTGGCTCCTCGGGCGGCAATCGTTCCATTACCAACCACATGAGAAGACTTCAAGTTAACATTGCCTCCAGAGATAGAAAGTCCCGCCAAAGTAAGAATTCCCACTTCAGAAGAGGCCACCGGAACAATTCCATCACCTTCTTTTTTAGCAAAGCCTTTATCAAGCATTTGCTGTAAAAGTGCTTGAGCCTCCGTGGTATAAGCAACTAATGCTGCCGAATCGGTAGATTTATACTCAGCAATCAAAGCTTGCAGCTCAGCATACCGGTTCCAATATAAATTAGAGTATTGCTCAAAGCCTAGATCAATCACCTCAGGCCCTTCGCCTGTAATGGTAATTTCCGGTTTAATTAAAGAAGTAACCGGACTTCCATCTAAGAGCAACTGGAAGGCATCACTCTCTTTTTTCACAACTCCTGATATCACGATATCAGAAGAGACATTCTTACCTGCTATCAAAGAACCTGATACCGAGATCTGATTATCAAGTGTGAAAGAATCAGGTAGAACCTCTCCGGCCTCAGTTGTAGCAACCTTAATGTCTCCCTGGTTAGTACCGGTCCATCTCCATGCACGAGCAGATTCTTTGCTGTTTACTATTCCCTCAGATGCAAATGCGTCAATTTCTCGTGCTGCATAAACGTTACCTAGAACATTAATCTTGTTTGTCAGGGCATAATGACCTTTTACTTTAGTAGATGCAGCAGGCAGAGCAGAATATGCGTAGGCATGAGAATAGGCCAAAAGATCCAGTTTGTTTTCCGACCCGTAGGCATCTTTACCCGAGTACAAACGAACATAACCGTTACTGTCCAGAAGAGCACCTTGTCCGATCGTGACTAACTCAGTTCTTGCTACATTTGCATTCACCGAAGCGCCTGAGCCGCTCAAAGCACCGGCTACTTTGCCGATAGACTCCAGATGAAGGTTCTCTGTAGAGGAAGCTGAAACAACAATTTCTGATGAAGTTCCAGTAGTCTTCAAAGAACTCTTTTCCTTCAAGTCCACAGTGTTGTTTAAAGTAAACTTGTGATTCCCTGCTGCTGTTGCGCCGGTTACCGCTCCATAAGAGTCTGCCAGAACCTTCAAGTCTGCATTGATATCGGTATACGATTGCAGCCTAATGACCTCAGCGGCACTGATTTGAGAGCCCGCACCGATCACCACAGAGTTCGAGTGGTTGTAGTCCGTATCAATGTGAATTCCTGACCCTGCAAAAGCTCCATGAACGCCGGAGTCGACAATATAAGCACCGTCTGTCGCTGCAATATCAAGATAGTCCTCTGCTCCAATCCAAATATCCGAGCCCGCCTTTATTATCGCATTGTCTCCAACCGTGACAGAAGAAGTGCCTGAAAGGGTGTTGACAACAGCCGCGCCTGATCCTCCAGCCAAAGCTCCCTTAGTGTTGTCCGCTTTGAAACGTAAGTTATGATGAGATTCAGCAAAAATAGAAACTTCGTCGGCCACCTGCCAATTACCATTCACAGTGACTTGTGTCTCAGAGTTATCTGTGTGTACAACGCGGGCAGCGTCCCAACTCGTTCCTGTACCCTCAATAAGAAGAACAGCTCCTCCGGCACTTTCCGAAATACCCTTAACGTTTTCTTCGTTAATTGCGCCGATATTTAGATTTTGCAATGTCGTTCCAACGCTTTCAGAAACTGTAGTAGCAACGTTTACACCGTGAGTGATTTCTGAAACACCGCTGCCAATTGCAATGGCTCCGCCCTCTCCAGCTAAAGACTTCACCTCGTAATTGGCTACACCTTGTGACAAGACTTGCAATGTCGGTATTATCTTTGTTTTTGCATCCTCAGCAGGAACAAATTTGTTCCCTTGGAAAGTCGTACTAACAGAGGTTGTATTTACAACAGAAGCAGAATTATTTAGTGACTGAACAGCCGCTCCGCCATAAGAAACAGCTTCTGCTGAGAATTTCAGGATATTGTCATCGCCAGCGGCTTCCTCATCTGAATCCTTTCCTGCGGCTGTCATAACCTTTACTTGGCTGGCTTCATTGATAGTGTTGCGCTCCACCACTGTAGATAAGGCAGAAGAGTCTTCAATCTTCGCTAATGAGACGCCGATAGCTATGCCGGTTCCACCATAACCAGACGATTTGACGGCAAATTGGCTATGCTCATCATTGAGAACCGTCAAGTTCTGAGCTTTGATTACGCTACCACTTAAATTCAGCAAAGAAGATAAAGCAGAACCTGTTGGCTTAGCAATGGTAATTTTTGAATCGGAACCCACTCCGCTTACACCGCCTCCATATCCAGCAATTGCCTTAGCGCTTAATTTTCTGGCTGCGACCGTCTGAATATTTGCATTTAATGCATCAATCTCAGCGTTTTGAATTCTCGAATTCAGACCCGTACTGTCCGTTATGTAAGCTATAGAAGCTCCTCCGGTGATTCCTCCGGCTTGTATACCCCAGCTCTCAAGCTCTGTCTGGGAGTTATTGAGAACAGTGGAAGCAACCATGTTGGAAGCTTTAAGGGCTCCTCCTGATATGTTAACGAGAGCTTGCCCATCCAAAGCCGCATCAGCGACTGTCGCTGCTGCGGAAAAAACGCCACCAGATCCCTGGAAAACTTTCAGATTATTCTTTGTGTCTAATTCAGACTTGAGTTTCAAAGTATCTGTTGCATGCAGAGTACTGTTCGTGACGCTAATACCAGCGTAATTATGATCGCGAATAATGCCAACAGACGCTCCGAGGGTAATTCCGCCTATCGCGATTCCTCCGACCATACCTTGCGTGCCGGACTTTTCTTTTGAATCCTGAAGTGCCGAGAGATCTATATTTTGACCTGACAAATTACTCGATGTGACACTAATCGAAGCACCGCTTTGAGCTCCGATGTTTTTGTTGTCAGAGGTTAGAGACTTTTTGATGGTGTCGCTTTCCGTATCAGAGATATGGGCCGATCCCAAATTACTTGCATTGAACGCTTTCTGTATAAAGTCTAAAGTTCCGTTTGATGAAGCATCATCAATGTATTTAGATTTCGCTTCTTCATAACGTTTGCGAGCACTTTCATCTGTAAGGAAATCCGGAGTCTGAGAGCCGTGCGTGGATACGAATACAGCAGCCGTGCCAACGCCTAAACCACCTGAACCGGAACCTAACCCGATGTTTGTAGATCGATCATCCAGAGCCTTTATCGTTAAATTCTTAGCGGCTTCAATTTGACTATTGTTGATCAACACACGGGCATTTCCGTTTAGATTTTCAACAACTACAGCCGCTCCAATCGCGGCAAGGGCACCACCGGCATCTGCACGTGTTAAATTAGTTGTATTGCTGTTTTCAGCGGTAATAGAGACGTCTTCTGATGATGAAGCCTTCGAGTTTTCAACAGAAACGGAAGCATCCGTCTTAAGATCCGTCCCTGTTACTCCTGCAGCCAAAGCTACAAATTCAGCACCTGCTGCATCTGCATTTATAGAGTTGACCTTGCCCTCAGCTAAAGCTTTTATCCCTAAATTCTTGGCAGCATTTAAAGCCGAGCCTTTAGAAATTGCAAGGTTTGAGACGTTTCGACCTCTTACCCAGTAAACATCCCCGGCAGCTCCGAATCCTTGTGCTCCTGCACCTGATACACCGAGAATCGCGCTAAAGGAAGACAGATCAGAAGAAAGAGCCAAATCTCCGTTTGTTGTCGTAAGCGTGGAATTTTCAACCGCTACTGAGGAGGTTGAATTCTCTCTTACCACCATGACTGAGACCGCACCAGCCGCAGCGGTTGCCCCTGCTCCTTGGATTCCGAAAAGACTGTTTCCTTCTCTAACTCGAGATGCAATGTTCATGCTCTCGCCCGTCATTGCTGAATTCTTTATACCGACGGAAGCCTTGTTTTCAAAACTAAGAACATTAACTGTTGCTGCTGCGGCAGCAGTGGCAGCCCCTGAGCCGGTCAGATACAGCGCATTGACATTGGAATCATTCCCCGCATAAACATCAGCCTTCTTTACAGAAGAAAGTGTGCTTCCTTCAATATTAACCGCAGAATTGGATTGGCTCGTAATTCCACTGCCCGTCCCCGTAAGAGACGCAGAACCCGAACCTGAGCCTGCAGCAAATATTGTCTTAAACGTCTGTGTCGAATCTGCGTGCACCGCAAGACCAGATAGTTCGCTTGCTTTCCTTTGCGCACCTAAATCTTTCACTGAGATTTTAGACAACAAACCGTGAACAATTTCTTCGTTTTCTATGGCATCCTTGCCCGAATAAGATTTTCTGGTTGTGCTTCCGTTCTCAACTTTAATGGTTGAATTCTTTACATCTGCGTGAGAATTACCCTTAATTTCCGAGTATGTAACGCCTAAAGCTCCTGAGGCCGTTCCTGCCCCGGCTCCCTGCACGTTGTAGGTCTCAACATCGGTATCTCGAACGGCTTCGATAAGAGCCACTGAAGAACTATTGATATTGCTGTTGAGAAGACCTGCTGAAACGTCAGAATTGATCTGGTTTAGAGACAGACTAGCCTGCAATGCTCCTGTTCCGGCACCGCTGCCACCGACTCCGATTGCCGTAATCGCTAGATGTTCCCTAGCCGTGATAGATAAGGCGTCGAGTGTCAAAGGTGAAGTCAAATTACCTGCGTTGCCAACTGAAGAGAGTGTCTGCCAGTTTTTAATACGATTAATAGCGATACCTGCGCCGCCTGCTCCGGTTCCCGCTGCACTCGCTGAGATTGACAAATTACCTAGAGAAGCGTCATGTTTGGACTGAACGTCAAGCGAGGCAAGAGTTGATCCACGAAGATTATCAATAACAGCCTGAACTTTTCCGGAGGATTCGAGAACGGAAGCAGCTCCCTGTAAACCAAAGGTCCCTGCCGAGACTCCAACCCCCAATGTCAAAGAGTTAAGTTTTTCTTTACCGTGAGCAGAAAGACTCAGGGCTGTTGAAGAGGAGTTTTCTCCTAGCTCGATCGTATTAAGATGAATGATTGTTCCGTTATCTCCATATTGGCCAAATCCTGCATAAGATACAGCACCTCCGATGCCGCCCGTACCGGCTGAACCTCCAACTGCGCCGGAAAGAGTCCAGAGTGCGGATTCGTCGGACGCATCAAAAGTCGCGCTATTTAACGACGAGAGTATGAGAGTCTCTCCGGTAACCCTAGCAGTATTTCGGACACGGTTGACCGCCACTGCCCCTGCAATTGCGACCGAACCTGTTGTGAAAGATCCGTCAACGGCAGCAGCCCAGGAAGAAGATTTATTAGCGCTTACTGCGTTTAATGCTGAAGCCGCAAACTTGTTAGTATTCTTGAAAAGAATGTCCGCAGTGTTGTTGGTATTCATTACCAAGACTGCTGCACCGAGTCCTACCCCCTCTCCGAAATTCAATCCTGCATTTCCGGCAACATTTACCGTCGTTGCATTATTTCTTGAATCTAAGGAAACCGTTCCTTCTGAAGACAAGATGTTGTTGTCAATTGTCGTAAGCGCATTCTGATTTACATTGGAGACAACAACCTGTCCGGCAGCGTTAAAGCTGCCTTTACCGCCCGCAGCTCCCGCGGCTACGCCGACGCTGGTCACGTTGTTTACAGCTCCGGCAGAAAGACCTTTGGATAGAGTCAGCGTATTGCCGCTTACCAATGAGGAATAAGAATTATCTATCGTGTTGACAACAACACCTGCTGCGCCACTTTTTCCTCCAATACCAATGTCGATTCCTACGGTTACTTGAACCAAAGGCTTACCGGTTACAACGGAACCAATTTCGTTTGTTTTTCCTTCTTCTTGACCGACTTTAACCGTCATGCCGGAAACAGACTTCAGATCGGAAAGAATCTCCTGAGCCTGCTCGCTTGAGCTCTTTCCATCCTCTTTTTGAATACCTTGCTCTTCAAGATAGTCTGAAGCTGCATTCGATGCATTACTGCTCTCGGGACCTTGTTGAGATAACTCTTTTACCTCCTCATTCGTTGCAGTCCTAGATTCAACTTTTAGAGATTTTCCTTTTATTGTGGAATTTTCCAATCCGGCGGAGACGGTGTTGTTCAATTGCCCTACGCCGGCTGCTCCGGCAAATGCGTATGTTGAGTCCCCTCCAACTGCAAGTTGACCGGTAAAGGCATGAGTAATTTGGTTCCCGGAAACAAGAGCTGCTATCCTTACATCACCGGCAGACGTGAAGGTTGCATTTTTAAGTTTAGAGGCAATGTTATTGTTAATTTCAGAAATAGCTACAGAGAAGCCACCGGCAAGTGAAGTTCCTTTAGAAGAAGAAAAACCTGCCGAAGTACCGCCGGTAACTTGAGTCACACCATTCCAAGCAGTCTGTTCATACCCCTGAGCATCTGAAGAGTCAGATGTCAAAACAATATTGTCAGCATCTACTTGGGTGGTTTGATCAATCATATTGACCGAAACCGAGCCATCAAAGGCCTCTGATCCTCTTTTACCTCCTGTTGAAACGGCCAGGGCTAAACCTTCTGCGGTAATTGTTCCTTTAGAGCGAGCAGAGACAGAGGTTTTTCCGGCTTTGATTTCAACGTTATTCAGTAGTACAGAGTTGGTGATATTGGCCTGGTTGACGCCAACAGCTCCACCGATACCCACGCTGTGAGAAGTCTTATCTGACTTCCCTATACTTAAGGCCGCAGCTCCTGCCCATGCCCCAATCCATTTGTCATCATGCGCAGTAATCGAAACCTTTTGAGAGTCAAGAATAACAGAACTCATTTCAACCGTATTGGCAAGGCGGAAATCATTCCAAGCAACGCTTCCTGCCAAATCAAACTGCATTTTGAGTTGTTGAGGCTGATTGTTTACTTGCGCCTGATTCTGATTCTGAGCAAGATTTTGTCCGTTATTCTGAAGCCCTGCATTGTTATTTGAAGCATTCTGGTTAGCTGCATTAGAGGCCTGATCCTGACTGTGTGTTAATTTCTGAGCAGCTGTTTTTCCCCATTCCGCAAACTTGCCGGCAAAGCTCGATGTGATTTTTTCATTAACTACCGTAATAAGGCTTCGTCCACCGGTCGTCAGAATTGACTGGAGGCCGCTGGTCTCTTCCCGAGAGGGATTTGTAGTTGACAGAGCGCCTGCAACGCCTACCGCGTTGACTGCTGTATCTGAAAAGGCAAGCACCTCTAGTCCGTCCTCACCTTTAGCGGCTTCCAACTTAACTTTTTCCTTACCTTCTTCCTTGCTTCCAATCTGAACTTCATTAACAAAGCCGTCCATATTGATGGCAGCTCCGATGCCGAATGCCGCTCCGCCTGATCCACTATAGGCTCCGGCAACGGTCTGAATAGAGTCCTTACGGGAAGCTTCAATGTGAATATTTTTAGCTTTCAGAAGAGCGCCCGGATCAATAACAATTCGGTTTGAAGCATCCACAGAAGAGGCAACAGCCATTCCATTTATGGCAAGAACATTGTCAGTATCACTGCCGCCGACTGCAATAGAGACCGCAGTAACTTTATCCTTGGCGTTTATTCCAAGGTCGCCGTCAGAAATAATCTGTACATTCGGGTTTAAATGAATTTCATTTTTTGTTTCAAGAACCGGAATAAATACAGATCCGCCAATAGACTTTGATTTGGTATTGACATCAATCCAATTAACGAACTCAGTTGTTAATCGGCCTGTAATGCCTACTTGGGCATTATCGCTAGAAGAATCTAAAACTAGATCAGAACCTCCCTTAGTCTCTATAACTGTCCCATTGCCTACAATAATCGAGCTAGATGTACGCTGTTGTGCGTAAGCTGCAGATAACGCCAAATCGAAGGCAGAGGATGTGCCATCTGTACTTGGGGCAATCGTTGCGGCATAAGACTTAATATTGGCGTAATTTTCTGCTCCAATAAAGGCCAAAGCAGACTCTAGCAGCGAGGTCAAATGAGTAAGGTTGGGGATGTCCTTAATCGCCTTATAGACACCCTCTAAATCTTTAACATATTTAAGCATCCCCTTAAGAGATTCACCAACCTTTTTAGTTTTCCCCCATGCAGAAAGGGTGTTATCTCCTGAAACTTGGGCTAAATTTTGTCGAATAGTTTCGGTATCTGTTTTAAAGGCTAGAAGTTTTTGATAGATATCATTCTCTTTGGTAAATTGCTTCAAAAGGAGATCCCAGGATTCGTTGAGCTCCTCGACTAAAGAATTAAACCGATCCCATTCCATCGCAGAGGAGCTCTGAATCCTAATCCCCTTCTTTTCCTCACCTGAAACCTCTTTTCCGTCCACTTCCTCTTTCGGTATATAAGAGTCTCCGTTTGCAATAAGAGAGGCTCCGTCTCCAATAAGCACTTGAGAATCTACTGTAGAAATACTAGAGTCAGTAAAAGACGGTTTTGCCACTACAACGGAAACTGCCGCAAGTCCTTTGGTTCCCTCGTCAGTTGCCCAACTTTGGCCAGTTGCGGAAAATACATAGTCAGAAACAACGGCATTTGACGATAAATCAATTCCGGATCTTGAATACAGTTTTACGCCGTTTCCTACCTTTACGTTAGAGTCTGAGAACCCAAAGCGAAAGTGGTTGCTACAACCCCACGGAAGTTTTCTTGGGCAGTTGCCTTGACAAGATCTTGGTTTGTTAAACCCAAAATCTTGTTCATCACCTCAAGTTTAAAGGCAGAATCAGCTGCACCAACCAAAGCAGTTGAGGCCCAGGTCCATTTGGAATCAACTGCGGAATTAACAAGCCAGGAAGAAGTAGTGTTATCTGAAGAAAGGTTGATATATTTAAGAGGTGCTTCCTGTCCTTTAACTCTCGGCGAGGAATTCAGTTCTACATTCGATGCTGAATTAAACACAGAATAGTTAAATGCTATTCCCCCATATGTTGCAGATTTTTCAGACTTATAAGTGACTGTCGAGTCTGTGGATACATCATTCGTCTGCCTTGACTGTATATCAAGTATTGAGTCGGAGGAGCCAAGATCCAAAATAGCGGTATCCGCAACTGTCACAGAAGAATTTGCGGAAGTGTCAGAGTAGATAAAAGAGGTGGCCGCAACCGATTTTTTATTTGAATTGCCTTTTGCACTCAAATCTAAATTGAATTTACCTTCAGACAGAATTGATAAGTCTTTTTCCGCTGAAATGGAACCTTTTACGTTAACAGCACTTGATTGTGTCGAAAATCCTATTACTGATGCCGTCTGAGGAAACTGATCTACCACCTCACTTATCGGAGATTGATAAATTCCTTTGTCAGCCGCAGAAATGCCAATCTTATCCTTGACTGTAGCTTTAGAAGTCAGGGACACATCTTGTTTAGCCGAAATTTTAGCGCCTTGATCGATATCAATCAGAGCACTTGTTTTTAAATTCGAATAAGCTACCTTTGGCAAAGGAAGATTGATCTGGCCCCCAAGAAAATCGAGCACATATTCCGTAACTCCAGAGAGATGCCCGTTGGATTTTAAATTCGTTGTTGCCTCAGCCGTCACAGAGACATTTCCCGAAGCTGTAATTTTACCCCCTGTCTCCAATTTGACCTTTGCTGAAATATTTCCAAGAAGATTGTCGCTATTTTTAGCCTTAGCCGCTACTTTGACGTTGCCTGTTTTACCCTTAGAAGATACTTCACCGCCTATAGTTATATGGGCCTCACGTTTGCTGTGTTCCGAGGCTCCAATATCCACTGGGTTCCAATCGCTTAAATTCGTCTCGGCAGATGCCAGAAGAACGACTTCACCGTCCACTTCAGTGAGTTTTAGATTTTGCGGATCTAAACCGCTATTAACTTTTATATTTGAACCGTCTTTAATATTTACATAGTCAGAGAAGTCGGTAACACCAGCCTGAACGACTGCATCTTTTGGGATGGTAATATTTGCAGCCGCCAAGGTTAGGTTATTGCCAGCATTAATTTTGCCCTGAACTGTCACCACCCCGTGAGGATTAAGAGGAAGGTCTGTGCCCTTTTCCTTCTGGCCTTTCCTAAGGAGTTCAAGGCCCGATGTACTCAGCCTCCCGGTTAGCTCGCTTTCCATCAAGTTGTATTCTGTTTCAGTCGGAACGATTGCCGTCAAGCCTTTTGCGTTAACCACGCCCGTGGCACCTACTACAAAACCTTTCGGAGAAACGAAATAAAGATCACCATCAATCTTTCCTCCCTTTACTCCGTTAACGGTTCCATCGATTACGATCCCTAAAGTCTTATCATCTACAAAGTTAACCAGATGAGCAGTGTCTTTCGGGAAAATCATATTGGCGATCTCTCCGCCCGAAACTTTAAATTTTTCGAAGCGATTTACGCCGACCACATCATTAACAATCTTATTGGTAGTGATCTCGTGTACATTTCCGTTCGTTGTAATCGTCGTACCCCAGTTTTGAACCGGCGTAATTTCACTACCCGCTGCTTCCAAACCTCCGGCTATAGAAAAGGCCGATGCTGCCAATAGCGTCTCTAAGACAAGTTTTAAAGAATGATGATGTGTTGAGGGAGAACAACCGCTAGCAGAACTAAAACAACCTTCGTGAGCATGATGCGCTTCATCCACTACAACGTGGCTGTTACGAGAAGAGTTCCACAGAACCTTATAGATCTTATTCATATTTCCCCTGGACTTTATTTCTTTTGTCGGTTATTCATTTTTTTCTAGTTCTAAATTCGTTTGAACGAACTACCGGCAGTCTATTTATATTTAGTTAATTTTAAACGGTTCATTAATTCTTACAAAATATCCCACCTATAAAACAACTAATGCCTCAAACCTTTTATCAGGAAGAATATCTTTTCAACTTTATGATTTTTAATGACTTTATTTCATTTTATAGTTACATAAAACATTTTTATATCGAAGTAATATAAGTATTAATACTTAATGAAATATTACGAGTTGTTACATGCTTTTGACTACATCGTCAATTCGAATAAATATAAAGAAAACGCCTAACATAACTAGTGTCATTTTCTCAGTAGATACCGTTACTACAATTAAAAAACAACGTTCCTATTTACGGAAATTTCAATCAAAAAAACGTCTATATGAGTTAACTTCTTCGTCATATTTTTGGCCGTCAAGAATGTGAAATGTTGGAGGAAAACAACGTAACGCTTCAAAGTTTTTTTGGTGACTAAAAGTCGGTTAGGAGATCCAGAACTGCTCTTCACAATCATCCTTATCCCGATACGTCACAAAGTTGACAACGGGAAGGTTAAGCTTTAGAAATATTTATCAGAAAGGATGCTTGAATAATTAGTACTAAATGCCGATGAGGAAATTGGTAACTCAAAAAGAGAAAATCAGAAAAACTAATTACACTGTTAAATTTTAAGTTGCCTCTGACAAAAAAAGCCCCATTGCCTGAAAAAGCAATCTCAAATAAGAGTAAAAATAAAAATGTTAAGAACAAATCGTTTCTCGTCTGATTTCATTCGACCGATATCCCGGAAATCAGACACCTGCCGAATCTCTCTCGCTACTGCTGTGCATATTTCGTTCAGAAAAACCTTAAATACTTCCTTATTGGGTTTAGCTGTTCTGGCCGGTGTTCCTTTTACTTGCGCAGCACAGAACGTTCCAGCCTTCCCCGCCGCAAGTCTGCCGGCAAGAGAGCTGGATCAGGTAATTGATTCTGTCCGTCAGGAAAGACAGATGCAGTCTCTCCAAAGAGCCGAGAAACTTACCAAAGAACAATCGGAAAAGAAACTCCAGAAGAAACTTCCCGCTAAAGACAGCTTTGTGTTTATGCTCAACGGTGTAAAACACACAGGAAGTGAAGTCCTCACAGAAGAAGAGTTTGAAAAAACTGTGTCTCCCTGGATTGGTAAGAAAGTAACTTCCTCCGATCTTATTGACTTGCTTAAGGCCATTGACACGCTCTACCACAGCAAAGGTTATGCAGTTTGCAAGGCCACTTTACAGCCTCAGAAGCTAACCGCTGGAGTTTTAACAGTTACCCTAATAGAAGGCAAAACCGATAAAGTCAAGGTAAAAGGTGCTCCGTACACTAGAGACTCTTATATCCTGCAGGCTTTTGACTTACCGGAAAATCGAGTCGCAAATTACGCAAAAATGGTTGACGACCTCATCAAGTTCAATATGACAAACAGTCTGCAGCTGCATATTGATATTGAACCGGGAAGCCGTTACGGAACAACTTCGTACAATATCATCGCAGATGACCAGCCCTATTGGTATGCCTCCCTGTTTTCCGATACCTATGGTTCTTATTCCACCGGCAAATTGAGAGTAAGCGGAACTTTGGAGCTTCCGAGCATGACGGGAATGCAGGACTCTTTCACCGCAATGGTCATAAAAAGCCAGGGAAGCTTGCTGGGATATACAAGTTACAGTTTGCCTTTATCTGCAACCGGAACCAGACTGATATTTTCTGCCTCCGGCGGCAATGTCAAAGTAAAGAAAGGCCCTTCTCGTGACTTAAATGTGAAAGGACGCTCTTCAAACTACAGCTTGCAGTTAGAAAAAGCTTTTGTGTTTTCTTCTCAGGTAAAAATAACGCCTTACATTCAAATATCTAAACAAAAATCGCACACGGATGTTTTTGGTTCTTTGCGTGTTGCGCAAACCAAAATCGACTCTATGACGCTGGGTGCGGATGCCTTAAAGGTAGGCACACCCTGGACATTATATGGCCATGCAGAATTGAGCCGACACCATTCAACCAATGAGGTGTACAACCAAACGACAAATCCGGTTTTATTTAGAAGTTCAGGGTACGGGCGCTGGGATGAAGGCAAACGCATTTTTGGCATTGTTAAGGGTTCCGTTCAGAGCGTTTTAGGTGGCGGAGATGCTCTCTCCTCCGACTACTTCTATCTGGGTCAAACATCGGGAGTACGAGGCTATCCTATCGATATCATTGGCGCAGAGAATGGATGGACAATCAACTCAGAAATGTATTATCGATTCCAACCTTGGAATCTTAATGCCAAGGCATTCTTTGATTTTGGACGCCTTTCCGGCTATTCGATTAATAAGCAGCGTTGGCTCGCAGGCACCGGTGTAGGTTTGGACTGGTATTGGAGAAACAACCTGTCCTCTTCTTTAACTCTTTCTTTCCCGCTGAAAAGACATCTTCGTGATAAAGAAGTTGAGCATATTTCAAGAGGAAGGCTTGACTTTAGTCTGACTTATGTCTTTTAACCTGCCAAACAAAAGTTTTCCAATCTCTTTTTATTAGCTCACCTTGTCCGGACCAAACGTCGAGACAAGGTTGATAGAAAAGCTTCAATTCGATATTCACAGAAAGAACATGTCGGAGCCTGTGTTGGCTTAGCTCAGAGAAACTTTGGTTTCCTCAACAAAATCAAAAGGCTGTGCGTACTTGAAATTAACGGAGAGGCAGAGGCTATTTATTTTGTTTTGCAAATGGCTCCGTAAATATTCGAAAAAAGAAGTGCTCCTCCATCCGTTGTCAATTATGTAGAGCCGTTCCGTGCTTCCCATTTCGCCGCATGTTGTGAAGGAGCTCCCATTTATTATCAAAGAGTACATTTGACAACAGAATATGCCTGACTGAAAAACTTAGATTCAACCTTTACATCACGCGCCTGAAGAACGGAGCTTTACAGGCCGTACTGGTAAACGACTTACGTATTCAGAAATCTATTTACCTCAATTACCTACTTTTCTATAGTGAAATGTAGAAACGTAGGCTAAATTCCACGTCATGATGTGGAAAAGTCGGTATATAACTCAAATAGATTCAGGCCTACGGAATGTCCAATTTTTAAAACCTCTAGAATGATAAATTCTGGAGACTTTTGTTTTTATTAACTTTTTTTGAATGTAGAGAATTTGTCACAATTGAGGCGAAATAAATTTATTCAGCAGAGATGACAAACGAAAAAAATTTGTATACAATGCTGACTTCTTTACGGAGAGGTGGCCGAGTGGTTTAAGGCGCACGCCTGGAAAGCGTGTAAACCCTTTAAAGGTTTCGGGGGTTCGAATCCCCCCCTCTCCGCCACAATCAAGTCATTTAAAGTTTCTTCATCGTCTTTTTACATCTCATTAAGCGCAACAAAGCCTTAAAGATCATTACGCTTTCACTCACTTAGGATCTTCAAGTCTTTCGTGGGAATGGTAGGGTATTCCGTAAGCCTGGCTTGAGTACAGCATAGCCCCGTTTCATCGTATTCCAAGGCGAGTCAAGCTTGTCTGATAGAACGCCTTTTAACTTCAGCGAGAAGTACTAGACGTCCGGTAACCGTAAGCAGTCTGTTTGAGCACTTTGATCTTGCTGTTCGCCTCTTCTAGCTGGCCCGAGCTGTAGTCGTATTTACCGGCACAGATCATGCTTGCCTTTCTTCCTTTAAGCATAGCCGCAAACTTTTGGCGGAGCCAAGCTATATTTATTGTTGATACAAACAGAAGCTTGCGAGCAAACTTCATCCATTCATCATAGGATTTTGTATCCTTGCACTACATATCTTTATGAGTAAGCCTACGAGAGAATATAGCGCTTCCTGAAGCCATTATCTTCGAGCAATTTGTCCAGTAGTAAGTGTCGTTTCTCGTTAAGGTGTCAAATTGTTTTCATTATCAGCTACTGAGACCAGGTCAAACTGATTATCTTTTCTCTGAGAACTCACGGGAAAGTGATTTCTGTGGGCGATGATGCCTCGATACAAGTCTTTGAGAAAAACATTCAGAAACTGAAACGTCATGTAGACGATTAAGCCCCTGTCCATCTGCAGAGTAAGGCCTGCGGAATTCTGGGGGCTTTCGTAAAAAATCTTTTTGTTTTTCTCTCAAACTAAAAAAGTTGAGAGAGATAGTTCTGCTTCTTACTTCTTAAAAGAGAATTTATTCTTCTTTGTTGTAATTTTTACGCCGTCAGAAGAACCTACGATTAAAACATCGGCTCCTCTCTTGGCAAAAATTCCACAGGTAACTAGGCCCGGTAATTGGTTAATGGCTTCTTCAAGCTTTAAAGGATCTTGGATCTGTAAACCGGACACATCAATAATGTTGTTTCCGTAATCAGTGATGCATTCTCTGACTTTAGGTACTCCTCGAATACCTTCCATAGATTTTTTAATTTGTTCCACAGCCTTGGGAAGAACTTCTAAGGGCAGAGGAAATGCGCCGAGCTGTTTGACGAGTTTTGTATCGTCGGCAATACAAACAAATTTATCGCTGGCCTGGGCAACGATCTTTTCGCCCGTAAGAGCAGCTCCGCCCCCTTTAATCATGTTGAAATTGGCATCAATTTCGTCGCAGCCATCAACATAAACAGGGATTCTTCCCTCAATTTCATTGAGTTCTACTACCGGAAAGCCAAAAGCTAAAAGCTGTCTTGTAGTTGCATCCGAACTGGAAACACAGGCTTTAACTTTTTTCCCGGATTGCTGAAGAGCGGCAATAAAAAAGCTTACTGTCGTGCCGGTACCAACCCCTAAATATTCATTTTCAATAACATAGTCGACTGCAGCCTTTGCAGCCAGCTCTTTCTTTCTTGCCTGCTCATCCATTGTTATTTGTCCTTAAGTTAGGTAAAAACTACATGTGATTTTATCCTCTTGTACGACCTTTCTTTAAAACAAATATTTGTTTTAGCCGTTGGTCTTTCAAATCAGAAGATATTTTGGTTATATACTTTCAGACCTTAGCGAAAAAAAAGTTTCTCATGAGCGAAGCCCACTCTACTTACAGCAGTCAGATAATGGACCGGTTCGGTGAATCTGTCACCGCTCTAAAAAAACAATCTAAGTTATCTACCGGTATCACCCCATTTATTTGGGCGATAGCAGTCCTTCTTATTGTTATCTTTGCCGCTTTATATATCAATGTTCGGACAAATAACGAGACCATCCTAAGAACGAACATTATGAAAAGCACAACCCAGGTGGCAAACAACATTGAGCTGAGATTAACTTCAACCAGCTCAACCATGGCCAGGGTTATTGAGAAATTAGAGCAAGAAGGCCCCAGCAAAGAAGTCTTCGATAAATACGGCCGAGAATTTTTACTCCAAAACCCTGAGGTTATTCTCTTAAGACTCATTGAGCCCAATGGAAAAGGAATCACTGCTCTCGTAGGCCCGCGTATTCGAAATGAAAGTTTCAGACAATATAACTACCTTGATTATCCGCCAGTAGTAAGAGACAGTATTCGGGATGCATTTGCCACTAAACGAGTCGTTTACAGCAGCTATTGGGAGATCCCATATGATTCAACATCTCCTAATACGGTAATTATCTATCCGTTTACATTGAATGAAAAAGAATACGCGCTCCTCGCCCGTATTTCTCTTTCTCGACTTCTTGAGGAATCGGTTCCCAATATTCTTCGGTCAGATTACGAATTTAGCTTGATGCACGGAACAGAATTGATCGCAGGAAAAGCTCTTTACAATCCGCCTGACGACTTCACGATTCCAAGCTATATTCGCTCCGCCGACCCTCTTCCCTCTTCTATTCAGCTCTATGGCTGCAATCTTGTAGAAAGTCCTTTAATTTTTGCCAGCCCTTTACTCTTTTGGCTTGGCAGCTTGATGTTGTTCCTCCTCTTGTTGCTGTTCTTTTTATATAAAAAGATGGTGCAGAATCAAAACGCTTTGGATGCGGCAACAAAGGAAGTTGAATTACGAAGATCAATCGAGCGGTCTATGCTGATGGGAGTTCTGATCACGGATATGAACTCAACCATCATCTATCTCAACCAGTCAATGTGCAATCTTTGCGGTTACTCAGAAAACGAACTTCTCGGAAAAGAAAGTCCCTATCCTTTCTGGGGGGACTCGACTCCTCTTCCATCTACTATTCTTTCAGCTAAAGATTTAAATGCTTCTGAGCTTCCGTATCGGTTCGATATCACTATTCGGAAAAAGAACTCTCAGAAGATAAAAGGAATGCTTTTAGCATCGCCTTTCTATTCGCAAGATGGAGAGCAATCGGGCTGGATTTACTTGATTCGCGATAATACAAACGACTTTAATTCCCAAACATTGATCAATGACGCGATTGCGTCTTATGAAAAACTCCTGAATTCCGTGAATTCCTGTATCTCTGTAGTCACTCACAAGCCTTCGGGAAATATTCTCGGAATGCGCAATGACTTATATGTGGAAACGATGGGCTCTACAGTAAAAGGGCATCAGGACATTTCTCGCTCTTTCCATGAACCTTTTAATGCCGAAGGCAAGCGCACCGGAGATATTTGGGTTTCTTCGATGGAAAAATGGTTCAACGTCTCGGAAAGCAGAATCACGCTTCCCGGAGGTTCTCATGTTACGCTCCAAACGGCGCAAGACATCACTGATAAGAAAATCAGTGAAAAAACCCTCGAGGAACAAACAAACAAAATGGAGATTTCATCCCGCTTAATTACACTGGGTGAAATGGCCTCTACGATTACTCATGAAATTAACCAGCCGCTCACGGCGATTGTCGCTTATACGAGTACCGCTATCGAAGTGATGGACAACGCTTCTGAGGTAAATAAAAAGCAGGTTATTGAAGTTTTCCAAAAAGTTTCCGCTCAGGCTACCCGCATCGACAAAATTATTAAAAACATCCGCTCCTTTGCTAAGAGACGTTCAACTAGCCTTGAACCGATCCTCCTCGGAAATGTTCTTAACGATACGATGGAACTGGGAAAACTTATTGAAAAGAAATACAACGGTGTTCGTCTGAATTACGAAGTTCCAAAAACCCTTCCGACAGTTATGTGCGATCCGGTGCAGGTGGTGCAGATTCTTCTTAATCTCATCCGCAATGCAGCAGATGCATGCACTGAGGCAAAGAGTCCGAATTTAGAAATCACCGTCAGAGTCACAAAAGAAGAAGATCACGTAGCGATTGCTGTTGAAGATCATGGACCGGGAATAAACGACACCATGAAGGCAAGTTTGTTCACTCCATTCTTCTCAACTAAAAAGAACGGACTCGGACTTGGTTTGAGTACGTGTCAGACGATTGCTGAAGCCCACAATACAAGGCTTGAAGTTAGAGATAACCCAGGAGGCGGAACAATATTTTCCTTCGAACTCAAAATCGTTGCAAATAATTAGAAAATCTTAGAGAAAACTACTTATGATCTGAACTTTAGTGAAAATTTTTTGAATTTTTTTATCATTATCCCACGGGTAATACCCGCGGGGTATTTATAAAAAGTATATAATTAGGGTAGCTCAAATTAGTTAGCATTCTAGCGTGAGCAGCGAACCTTAAATTTAAAAATCTTCGTATAAACATTATTGAGAATAATTTCTGAAAGGCGTACAGATGATTCAGATGACCTCGAAAAACTACACTCAAGACAATCCTGAGACATTAGGTGTCGTCTATATCGTAGAGGATGACGAAGCTGTTAGAGACTCTCTTAAGTGGCTCTTAGAAGCATCTAGCTATCGCGTTGAACTTTTCGACGGCGGAGAGATGTTCCTTGCTAAATTCGATCCCAATGCTATCGCAGTTCTCGTATTGGACGTAAGAATGCCGGGTATGAGCGGTCTTGAGGTTCAAGAACACTTGATTGCCCGTAAATGCGACATTCCAATTATCTTCATTTCCGGACACGGTGATGTCTCAATGGCCGTCTCCACCTTAAAGAAAGGTGCCGTCGACTTTATTGAAAAACCTTTCGATCAGGCCGCTTTGCGCTCACAGGTTGAAAGAATGCTCCAGGAAGCAAGACAGAGACGTATCAGAGCAGAACGCCGCTCTCTTAACGATGCCTTGTTAAGTAAGCTCACCCCGCGTGAACAGCATGTTTTAGAGAGAATCGTCAGCGGTCGCTTGAACAAACAAATCGCCTCTGATTTAGGCATCTCAATCAAGACCGTAGAAGCTCACAGAGCATCCATCATGGATAAAACAAACTCTGGCACAGTTGCAGATCTGATGAGAGTGGTTCTTAATGCCAACAAGGCTCCCTTAAAAGACAGCTCCATTAGCTAAGACTTAAAAACAGATTACAAAACGAGAAGGCCTCCCCTTCTCGTTTTTGTTTAGACTTCCAGAACAACTTATGGAGTAACAGATGACCGCACAACTAATTAACGGAAAAGATTTATCTCAGCAGATCAGGAAAAGTATTAAAGACAAAGCCTCTAAATTAACGAAAGAATACCGTCAGCCCTGTCTGGCTGTCATTTTGGTAGGTGAAGATCCGGCCAGCCAAGTTTACGTACGAAATAAAGTTAAATCATGCGGGGACTGCGGCATTAAGTCCATTCTTCACAGACTTCCTGCCGACTCCACGGAAAAAGAAGTTATAGATTTAATTAATACCTTAAATCAGGACAAAGAAGTAGATGGAATCCTCGTTCAGCTGCCTCTTCCTAAACATATTTCCGAACAAAAAATCATCGAAACAATCGATGTTGCGAAAGACGTTGACGGCTTCCATCTTCATAACGTCGGCGCATTATCTTGCGGCCTTCCGTGTTTAAAACCGTGCACGCCTCACGGGGTTATTAAAATGCTTGAATCCGCCAATATCGATTTGGAAGGCAAGCTCGCCCTCGTCTTAGGCAGAAGCAATATCGTCGGAAAACCAATGGCTCAGCTTCTGCTCGAAAAGAACGCGACAGTCATCCTTGCCCACAGCAAAACACGTAATCTTCAGGAACTAACTCTGCAAGCTGACGTCATTATCGCTGCTGTCGGGCGTCCTCTTTTCTTGAAAGCTGAAATGGTGAAGCCCGGTGCCGTCGTTATTGATGTTGGTATTAATAGAAATTCAGAAGGAAAACTGTGCGGCGATGTTGACTTTGAAAATGTCAAAGAAACGGCTGGATTTATCACACCGGTACCGGGAGGCGTTGGTCCCATGACCATTACGATGCTTCTTGAAAACACTCTAATCGCTGCTGAAAACAGTTTCCAGAAAAAGGAAAACCAATGACAAACCAAAAATATGCTCTTTTAGATGTCGTTAAAAACAAGGACAAGCTTATTCCTTTCGATCATTTGGATGAGGAATCATTTAAGCCTGCAATCCTTGAATTAATTGCAAAGGTCAAAGAAACAACAAACGGCATTACTGAATCTAAAAGCGCTCCTTCTTGGAACAACATCATCGACAGACTTGATGATGCTGAAGAAAATTTAAATTTCGGCTGGACGATTATTTCCCACTTAAACAGCGTTAAAGATACTCCCGAGCTTCGCAAGATCGTCAATGAACTTTTGCCCTCTATTTCCGAGCTTTACAGCTGGTTAGGACAAAATGAAGAGCTTTACGCAAAGTACAAAGAGCTCAGAGGCTCTGAAGCAGGTAAACAACTCAACAAAACGCGCCAACGCATCCTAGAAAGACAAATTACAGGGTTTGTTCTTTCCGGCGCTGAACTCTCCAAAGAAAATAAGAAAAAACTCAGTGCCATCAATGAAGAAAGTTCCCAGCTCTCTCAGGAATTTTCTGAGAATCTTCTTGACTGCACCAACGATTTTTCTTTGTATCTCCCCGAAGGAACCAAACAATTAGAGGGAGTTCCGGAATCTGAGAAGCAGTTGTTTAAACAGCAGGCTCAAAAAGAAGGTAAGGAAGGTTACAAGATTACTTTACATATGCCTAACTACCTTCCCATCATGCAGTACGCTGCTGACAGAGACCTAAGAGAACAGCTTTACCACGCCTACAGCACCCGTGCTTCTGAATTCAGCCCTGCGGGTAAAGATAATGCCCCCATTATCGAGAGACTCCTAGAATTGAGATCTCAAGAAGCCGGTTTGCTAGGTTATAAAAATTTCGCCGAAGTCTCTCTAGTGATGAAGATGGCAGATTCTCCGGAAGAAGTTATCAAATTCTTGAGAGAACTTGCCTCTAAGGCGAAACCGGCCGCAAAGAAAGATATGGAAGAGCTTCTGAAATTTGCCAAAGAAGATCTGAAGCTCGAAGATCCTAAGGCTTGGGATCTGACTTATGCCAGCGAACGCTTAAGAGAGAAAAAATATTCTTACAGCGATCAGGAAGTAAAACAATACTTTACTGAGCCCACCGTCTTTAAAGGTCTGTTCGGACTAGTTGAGAAACTCTTCGGAATTCAAGTGGAAGAAACCAAGGCTCCTGTTTGGGCCCCCGAAGTCAAGTATTTTGTCATTAAAGACAAAGCCGGAAAAGAAATCGCCTCCTTCTACGCTGATCTCTACGCAAGAGAAGGTAAGCGCGGCGGTGCTTGGATGAACGACCAGAGATCCCGCAGAGAGGTCGACGGCAAAATTCAAACACCGATTGCTTATTTAGTATGCAACTTCTCCGCTCCTGTCGGGGACAAACCAGCCCTCCTCACGCTTAACGACGTTGAAACACTTTTCCATGAATTCGGCCACGGGCTTCACCACATGCTCACTAAGCAAACGGACTTGTCTGTTTCCGGTATCGCCGATGTTGAATGGGATGCCGTGGAAATGCCAAGCCAGTTTATGGAAAACTTCGTTTGGAATTGGGACATCATTCAATCATTAACATCCCATGTGGATACCGGCAAACCAATGCCGAAGGAATTGTTTGACAAGATTGTCGCAGCTAAGAACTTCGAAGCGGGTATGGCAAATGTTCGTCAAATTGAATTTGCCCTCTTCGATATGCTCCTTCACTGTGACTATGATCCGAAGACTTGTACCGTTCAGGAACTATTGGATGCCGTAAGAAAAGAAGTAGCGGTTGTTTTCCCACCGAAATATAACCGTTTTGCCAACTCTTTCTCTCACATCTTCGCCGGCGGCTATGCTGCGGGTTATTACAGCTATAAGTGGGCCGAAGTACTTTCTGCAGACGCGTTCTCCTTATTTGAAGAAAAAGGCATCTTCAATTCGGAAGTCGGACAGAAGTGGCTGACGGAAGTTCTTGCCGTCGGAGGTTCACGCCCTGCTAAAGAAAGCTTCAAAGCCTTCCGTGGCAGAGATCCTTCTCCGGACGCATTGCTGCGTTCATATGGTCTGCTGGATCGTTAGTCTTTAGGCCTCTGTTCCGGCAGAGGCCGCTGCCTCCGGAAATTCGGCAGGCGTTTTCTTTTGTCTGCCGTTTTCTTAAATAAGAAGGCATTTTTACGAGATTTTTTATGAAATGCAAAATTACCACCTGGAACGTTAACTCCCTTAAAGTAAGAAAGCCTCACGTTCTCCAATTTTTGCAAGAAGAGTCACCCGACATTCTTTGTCTTCAAGAACTTAAACAACCCACCGAGGAAGTAGATGCACCGGCTTTTGCTGAACTTGGCTACCACACCGAAGCCTTTGGTCAAAAGACCTACAACGGTGTAGCCACACTGACGAAAAAGAGCGTTTTCTCTGAGTGTACTGACATCGTCAAAAACCTTCCCAGTTTTGAGGATCCTCAAAGCCGTCTCTTGGCAATGACTTTATCTTTAGACGGAATGCCGCTGCGCATCGTTAACGGATACTTTCCCAACGGAGAAACAACCGAAAGTGAAAAGTTTCCATATAAGCTGAAATGGCTCGACAATTTAACAGCTTGGTTGGAAGAAGAACTGAAGCGGTATCCGAACTTAGTACTGCTCGGTGACTTCAATATTGCTCCCGAAGACATCGATGCCAAGCACCCCGAAGAATGGAAAGGCACGGTTCTTTGTGTTCCGGAAGTTCGTCAGAAATTTAAGAATTTGCTGAACTTAGGATTGGTCGACAGTTTCCGTCAGCATGAACAGCCGGAAAAGATTTATTCTTGGTGGGACTATCGTATGAAGGCTTTCCAAAGAAATCTCGGCCTCAGAATTGACCATATTCTTATCTCTGAACCTTTAGCTAAATTCAACCGCTCAGTTGTCGTTAACAAAAGCTTCCGCGGTCTAGAACGACCAAGTGATCACGCTCCGGTTACTTTGACCTTGGAACTTTAAGCGAATGCCGGGACCTCCCGGCATTTAATTATTCGGGAAGTTCTTCTATTTTTCTGGCTCGAAGCTGACCGCAGCCGCCCTCCACCTCTTGCGCGGCAGAATGACGATACTTCAATAGGACGTGGCCTTTCTTCAGACGTTCCGCTATGGAAAGCATAGCTTCCTCGGAAGGCCTCTCGTAAGGACTTCCTGCAATTTTATTGACGGGAATCATATTGAGAATGGCCTTTTGTCCCTTCCACAAAGAGATAACGTTCTCAACTTCTTCGTCTCCGTCATTCACACCGTCAATCAACGTCCATTGAAATTGCACAGGATAACCGCCAGCCTTGGCATATTCTGCGGCAAACGCCATCATATCCGCAACCGGCATCGGTTGAATATTAGGCATTAATTGCTTTCTTTTTTCATCAAACGTTGAATGCAGGGACAAGGCTAAAGCCGGCTTAACTTTAGAGGCCATAATGGCATCGAAAAGCCTTCTGTCCCCCACAGTAGAAAGAACTAAGTTCTTATAGGAAATACCAGAATACTTTGCCAAGAAGTTAATGGATGAAAGAACTCTCTTAAGGTTGTGGGACGGCTCTCCCATTCCCATAAATACCACTTTCTTAATCTGCTGGTATCGTCTTGCAATTTCAACCTGAGCCAAAATTTCTAAGTCGCTCAATTGACGAATTAGACCTGACTTCCCGGTCATGCAAAACACACATCCCACAGCGCAGCCGACCTGAGTCGAAACACATACACCACCTCGCGGAAGAATTACCGACTCGATTAATTGTCCGTCATGAAGTTTCAAAACCAAACGCGTTCCATCAGAGGATGAAGAGCATTCCTCTACGACTTCTGCAAGCTTATTGAGTTCATCCTTATATTTGTGTGCTGTCTCTTGGACTGAAAGCGGCAAACGAGGAGTACGCGCAGTCGGCGCTTTTCTGAGAATCCACTGGCGCCAAAAATGATCTATATGTACCTGAAGCGCTCCATTTTGGCGGAGCGCTTCTTCAACTTCTCTTATTTCCATTAATCAATAACAACTTTTATTATTTAGTGCTTTATTCTAAGTTGTACTCTTGAATTTTTCTTGTCATGGTGTTGCGGCCGATTCCTAACTTCAAAGCGGCTTCAACTTTCTTCCCTTTTGTTTCAGCCAATGCCGTTGTTAAAACAATTTTTTCAAAGGTTTCCGTCAACTGTTTCATTAAGTTAGGCGTAGCTGCCTCCAATTGCTGGCTGACTGCTAGTTTAAGGCTTTCCGTCCAATCAAAGCCGTTAATCGGCACCTGTGCATCCGGAACAGGTGTATTTTCTTGTGTCCGACAGTCATGGGACTGGACTTCTTCTTTTTCATGATTAAAATCTTCCGGCAAATCCGCAGGCGTGATAATTTGTGCGGGAGCCATCACAGTCAGCCAATTGCAGACATTCTCCAGCTGACGGACATTGCCGGGAAAATCAAATTTTGCAAGAATATCCATGGCTTCTTTACTGATGCCTTTTGGTTCCACGTTAAGCTGTTTTGCGGACTTGGATAAGAAATACGGCACTAATAAAGGGATATCTTCTTTTCTTTCACGTAACGGCGGAAGACGCAAACGAATCACATTAAGACGATGGAATAAATCTTCTCGGAAGCTTCCCTCTTTCACCATCTTTTCTAAATTTTGATGAGTTGCAGCGATCACACGGACATTTGCCTTTATAGGCTGATGACCGCCAACGCGGTAAAAATATCCATCCGATAGAACTCTCAGAAGACGAGTCTGGAGCTCGAAAGGCATATCTCCGATTTCATCTAAAAACAGAGTTCCACCCTCTGCCTGTTCAAATCTGCCGTGCCGAATATTGTTGGCACCGGTAAATGCCCCTCTTTCATGGCCGAACAATTCACTTTCCATCAATTCGCGTGGGATAGCGGCCATATTCAAAGCAATAAAGCCTGATTTTGCACGAGGACTATGATGATGCAGAGCACGGGCCACCACTTCTTTACCGGAGCCAGACTCTCCGGTAAGCAATACGGTGACATTGCTCTGAGAGAGTTTTCCAATCGCACGGAACACTTCCTGCATTGCCGGAGCCTGACCAATGATTTCCGCATCGAGAGGGAGGACTTCAGATGTTTGTTCATCAGCAGTAGACTCCTCTATCGCTCGTTCTATCAGCTCAATGGCTTTGCCGATATCAAAAGGCTTTGGAAGATATTCGAACGCGCCTCCTTGGTAACTCGATACAGCACTGTCCAGATCAGAGAAAGCAGTCATGATAATGACCGGGAATGTCCAGTCCGCATTTTTCTTTATCTCGGCAAGGAGTTCCAATCCGCTTTGATTCGGCATTCTGATGTCGCTAACCAGAACCGAAGGAGTTTCTGTTTTCAGTGCTTCTAGAACTTCATCAGCACTTTGAAAGGTCTGGACAGGGATTTCAGCTTTTTGAAGCGCTTTTTCTAAAACCCAACGAATCGACCGATCATCATCAACAATCCAAACTTTTTTCATAATTCCAGAGGGAACAGCAGACTGAAATCTGTCTTCCCTTTCCTACTGTAAACTTCGATTGAACCCCCGTGCTGCTCTACGAAGGAATGGACTAATGACAGACCAAGTCCGGTGCCTCCCGCTTTACCTGTCACCAATGGAAAAAAGATGCTTTCCTGGAGTTCCGGAGGAATTCCCGGACCGTTGTCTACGATATGAATATTCAGAGCTGTCTTGTGGCGCAATGCACCAATCATGACATGATGAACAACTCGAGTTGAAATAGTCAGCCGGGCAGTATTTTCTCTAATCTGCTCTTCAAGTGCTTCTACTGCATTGCGTAATAGATTCAAAAAAATCTGGGTTAGCTGACCTCGGTCGCCGTCAATGTCCGGAACACTAATATCGTAGTCCCTAACAATGGTCAGGCCGGAAGAAAACTCGGACTCGATAAGAAGCCTTACTTTTTCCAATATCTCATGGATATTGGTTTTAGAGGGTTTATAGGGCTGACGGTACGGAGCAAGAAGTTTATCGACCAAACCTTGCAGTCTATCGGCTTCGCTGATAACCACACGGGTATATTCTTTCTGTTCTTCATCCTTGAGATCGAACTCTAAAAGCTGGGCTGCTCCTCTAATTCCTCCGAGAGGATTTTTAATTTCATGGGCCAAATTCCGCAATAAACGCCTTGTATTTTCTGACAAGTCGTTCATGTGTTTATTATGATTCAGCAGCAAAGAATTCTTCGCAGGCTGCAGCTCGATTATTAAAAGCTGCTCTTCTTCAGGCAAAGGATGAACGGAGGCATAAACCTGAACCAGCGCTCCAGGACGAAGGATGAGCTCGGTGAGTTCAGCACGCACCGAAAAAAGAGAGGAAGTATTCTTCTTATAACTTCCGATCCACTCTCTGGCTTTCGGTAAAAAGGAAGACACCGGAAAACCGAAAAGAATTTTATTAGAACGTCCGAGCAGAGATTCACAAGCAGCATTTACATACTCAATCATGCCGTTCACATCTACAATCAACACACTGGTGGAGAGTAGATTCAATCCGCCGATTTTGTCAGTGTCTAACCTCATGGGTAGCAATCCGAGTTAAAAAAGGGCATCACAAGACCGGATGCCCTTTTTCAGTCAAAAGATTTTAATTATTGGGCGTAGTACATGTCGTACTCTTCCGGTGTAACGGCAAGCATGACTCTTTCAACGTCATGACGTTTGACTTCAATGTAAGCCTGAATCATATCTTCGGTGAAGACACCGCCGGCTGTCAGGAAGTCATGGTCAGCAGCCAGACTATCAAGGGCTTGTTCCAAAGAAGAGCAAACTGTCGGAATCTTGGCATTTTCTTCCGGAGGAAGATCATAAAGGTTCTTGTCAGCAGCTTCACCCGGATGAATCTTGTTCTGGATACCGTCAAGACCAGCCATTAACAAGGCAGCAAAGCAGAGATATGGGTTGGCCATCGGATCCGGGAAGCGGACTTCAACACGGCGTGCTTTGTCGCTAGCTACGTACGGAATACGCAAAGAAGCTGAGCGGTTACGTGCAGAATAAGCCAATTTAACAGGAGCTTCAAAACCCGGAACCAAGCGGCGGTAGCTGTTTGTTGTCGGGTTGGTAATGGCATTTAATGCTCTGGCGTGTTTGATAACGCCGCCGATGTAATAAAGAGCCATTTCAGACAAACCGGCATAACCATTGCCGGCAAACAAGTTCTTGCCGTCTTTCCAAATAGACTGGTGAACATGCATACCGGAACCGTTATCGCCAACCAATGGTTTCGGCATGAATGTAGCGGTATGTCCCCAATTCAAAGCGACATTCCAAACAGTGTATTTGAGAATTTGTGTCCAGTCAGCACGTTTTACCAATGTGCTGAACTTAGTTCCGATTTCGCATTGACCTGCGCCGCCCACTTCATGATGATGTACTTCAACAGGAACGCCTTGTTCTTCAAGAGCAAGACACATTGCTGCGCGGACATCGTTGAGATTGTCTGTCGGAGCAACCGGGAAGTAGCCGCCTTTAACTGCAGGACGGAAGCCGGTGTTTCTGCCTTCCATATCTTCCTTGTTGGACCAGTGTCCGCAGTAAGAGGAAACCTTGAAGAAGGATTTGTCCATAGATGTTTCCCAAGAAACACCGTCAAAAATAAAGAATTCCGGTTCCGGACCGAAGAAAGCAGTATCGCCGATGCCGGTGCTCTTGAGATAAGCTTCTGCACGTTTGGCAACGGAACGGGGATCGCGTTCATAACCTTTACCGTTTGCAGGATCAACGACGTCGCAGGTAAGAATAAGTGTTGGTTCTTGAGTAAACGGATCCATTCTTGCGCTGTCCGGATCCGGCATCAACAACATATCGCTGGCTTCGATGCCTTTCCATCCGCGGATTGAAGAGCCGTCGAATGCATGGCCTTCCTCGAATTTGTCTTCATCAAATGAAGAAACAGGAACGGAGACATGCTGTTCTTTGCCCATAAAGTCGCAAAAACGAAGATCCACGAATTTAACATCCTGATCCTTGATCAGGTCCATTACATCGTCAGCTGTTTTAGCCATCATTTTCTCCTAACTGAGTAGCATGTGTATTAAGAAGTTAATCAACTATATGCAAAAACCGTGCCAACATTTTCAGTGATAACTCTAAACAGCAGTGACCACGTTGGTGCATGAAAGCCGCGGCAAAAATACAGAGCAATCTTCTTCGTACGAAAAGCACCATTTTAGTGCAATTGCGCCTAATTAGTGCATAGGAACTCTTCTTGTACGTAATTTAAAAAGTTCCAACCTGTTTCCGTTGTTTTTACGAGATTTGGATCTCTGACGAGCATACCTTCCTTTTGAAGCTTTTCGACCGTGGGCCGAATGAACTCATAAGACAGAAAAGTTCTTTGTTTCCACAGTTCTGTCGGAACTCCTTCTCTTAATCGAAGAGCATTGAGCATAAATTCAAAGGGTATGTCTTCTTGAGGCGTCTTAATATCTATCACGAGTCCCGTGCCCCCTGACTGGACCTTTTCTCTCCAGAGTTCCGGGTTCATCGCACTGACCGTTCTCCAAATTTCTTTGTCTTGCGTGAGTTTGCCGTGCGCTCCCGGTCCGATTCCAAGATAGTCTCCGTATTGCCAGTAATTCAAATTATGACGGCATTGGAATCCGGGCATTGCATAGCCGGAA
Organism: uncultured Turicimonas sp.; assembly: GCF_902477955.1. NCBI lineage: Bacteria > Pseudomonadati > Pseudomonadota > Betaproteobacteria > Burkholderiales > Sutterellaceae > Turicimonas > uncultured Turicimonas sp. The sequence goes on from NZ_CABSJB010000004.1 coordinate 44,818, forward strand.
ATTTCGTAATGCTCGAATCCGTTTTGGACCAGCGATTCAGCAACCAAGTCACCCATATCTGCTCTCATATCGTCATCGGGCAGATTAGCGGGTTCGTATTTACCGAAATAGGTGTTAGGCTCGATAGTAAGCTGATAGTAAGAAAGATGAGTGCTTCCGAAGCTCAATGCTGTTGAGATATCTTTTTCTAATTCTTCAAAAGTTTGTCCCGGCAAAGCAAACATCAAGTCAAGATTAAAATTCTCAAAAATCTCAGCCGCTGCGCCAGCTGCGCGTTTGGCTTCTTCACTTGAGTGAATTCTTCCGAGAACTTTAAGTTTTTGATCGTCAAAACTTTGTATTCCAATTGAGAGACGATTAATTCCGGCCTTTCGGTATCCTGCAAAGTTCTTATATTCAAAGGTTCCCGGATTAGCCTCCATCGATATTTCAGCATTCGGCGCAACAACAAAGTTCCGATGAAGTCCCTCAAGAATCTGAGAAATAGACGATGGAGACAGCAATGACGGGGTACCGCCTCCAAGGTAGATTGTTGAAATCTGCCGACCCCCTCCCCTGTGTGAGAGCCTCTCAACACTTAAGAGGAGGTTTTTCACATATTGATCTTCGGAATCTTTTTCTCTCTTAAATTCATGAGAATTAAAATCACAATAGGGACACTTATGAATACACCACGGCCAGTGAAGGTAGACAGATAATGGAATCATTGTTATTTCCAATTATTGACGATGAGTTCTTTCATCTGCTGCATTGCTTTGCCTCGATGACTGATAGCGTTCTTTTCCTCGGCGGACAGTTCAGCTGCATGTTTGCCCAGCGCAGGAATAAGGAAATAAGGATCGTAGCCAAAGCCGCCTTGGCCTTTTCTTTCTTGGCTAACTTCACCTTCCCATCTGCCTACAGCAATGAGAGGCTCAGGATCATCTGCACTACGAACGGCAGTCAAAACACAAACGTAATGGGCTCGTTTATTGTTTTGAGTTCTCATCAACTCTAGAAGCTTCTGATTGTTTTTTTCATCATCAGCATTTTCTCCGGCGAATCTAGCGCTAAATACTCCCGGAGCTCCCCCTAAAGCGTCTACACAAATACCGGAATCGTCAGCAATTGCAGGCAACCCAGACTCTTTGGAGGCATGACGGGCTTTTGCCAAAGAATTTTCAATGAAAGTAAAAAAAGGCTCCTCGGCAGAAGAAATATTAAGGCTGCCCTGAGAGACGACTTCTATTCCCAAAGGAGCAAGAAGTTCGTTCATCTCTTTCATTTTTTTCTTGTTATTACTTGCTAAAACAATCTTATTAAACATCGTTATTCCTGATTTTGAACCTTCATCAATTCTTTAATACCATTCTTAGCCAGTTGGATTAAAGTGCCGAGCGTTTCTTCGTCAAACGGGTCTCCCTCTGCTGTCCCTTGAACTTCAACAAACTTATTTTCACTTGTCATCACAACATTCATGTCGGTATCGCAGAGATGATCTTCTTCATAATCCAAATCGCAGACCGGCAGCCCGTGAAAGACTCCGACAGACAAAGCTGCAACTTGAGCTTTGATTGGATTTTCAAGAATAAGCCCTTCTTTCAGAAGTTTTTCTACCGCATCTTTTAAGGCCACATAAGCCCCGGTAATAGAAGCGCACCGTGTACCTCCGTCTGCTTGAATGACGTCGCAATCGATCTTAATTGTTCTAGTCCCCAGCTTCTCCATGTCCACAACTGCACGAAGAGAACGTCCAATCAAACGCTGAATTTCTTGAGTTCTTCCGCTTTGCTTACCTTTTACTGCTTCTCTATCGGTTCTAGTTCCGGTAGCACGCGGAAGCATTCCGTACTCTGCCGTGACCCAGCCGCGGTTCTCATCTTTCATCCAACCCGGAACTTTTTCTTCCACTGAGGCGGTACAGATGACTTTGGTGTTACCCATTTCAATAAGCACGGAACCTTCTGCGTAACAAGTGAAATTCTTTGTAATTCGAACAGGTCTGATTTGTTCAGGAGTCCGGCCGCTCGGCCTTACTACAGTCTCCATCTATGCCTCCGAAAAGTATTTACGTTTACTAATAGTGTGATAGTTTTAGAATAGAGCAATTTTAGAAGATTCAAGGACATAAAAATGAGCAACAATATCTACAGCATGACAGGCTTCGGCTCGGTCTCTGCGGATACAGAAATAGGAACTCTTCAAATCGAGTTAAGAGCAGTCAATTCAAGATTTTTAGATTTCTACTACAACGCCGCGACAGACGGCTTGCGTTCTCTGGAACCCAAAGTCAGAAAGCTTATTGGCGATAGTGCTGACATCAAAAGAGGAAAAGTCGAATGCAAAATCTACATTTCCAATAGAACTTGTCCTTTGCAGAACATTAGCTCCGTCAACATGGAAGCTATTAAAAATCTTCACGATCTTTCAAAAAAAATAAAGAAAGTCGTCAAAGTCAAAGACATGACTATCGGGGAAATCTTGAAAGTGCCGGGAATTTTCAACGATCAGACCGATGTCAACGCAAAAGTTGAAACGGCAGTATTAGCCGGTTTGCAGGAATGCATTAACCGTTTCAATACTTCTCGAAATGAAGAAGGAAACAAATTGGCTGAAATCATGCTTCGTCAATGCGATGAGATTGAAAAGCTAGTCAAGGAACTACAGCCGAAAGTCCCTGAAATCATTAATGCACTAAAGGCTAAACTTCAAGCACGACTTGCTGAGGCATTAACCGATGAACTAAGCAATAAGAGCTCTCTGACTGCCGAAGAAGTCAATGACAGAATCAGAATGGAAGTCACTCTTTTTGCAACCAAGATTGATGTTGCCGAAGAAATGGATCGATTGCTGACCCATGTCTTTAAGATTCGTGCCGCTGTTAAGGAAGGTGGATCCTTGGGCCGCAAGTTGGATTTCATTATTCAAGAGCTTAATAGAGAAGCCAATACTTTAGCCAGCAAAGCCAGTGCTATTGAAATGACTGATACAGCAGTAAAACTAAAAGTTGTTATTGAACAAATGCGCGAACAAGTTCAGAACCTTCAATAACACTTTTTGTCATGGAGAGGACCGTCTAAACGGTCCTTTTTTCTTTGAATATCTTCTATGTCACCACAATGGCAATGAACTCCCCCTTTATCCTCCACTTCTCCTTATTATCTGAGTAAGAATTGATAAATAAGAGTGAGAGTAAGTGGAAGGTGGCGCCGTGTTCATGGAGTTATTCACCAATGTAGATTTGTTTTTGAGCCATATGCACGAGACCTATGGTCTTTGGTTGTATGTGGTTCTCGGTCTAATCTTCTTCTTAGAATCCGGCGTGTTTTTTACCGGACCTTTCCTTCCCGGAGATTCCCTACTATTCGTCGCTGGTGCAACAGCCGCTGCCGGCGTTCTTGATCCCTGGGCTGTCATTCTCGGCTCAACGGTCGGAGCGCTCTTCGGCAATATTGTTGGATTCCTCTTTGGAGCCTGGATTGGCAAAAGGCTTTTCACCCACGAATCCAGCAAATGGTTCAATCAAGAAAATCTTCAAAAGGCCAAGCTCTTTTTTGACAAGCACGGCGGCAATGCGGTAGCCCTTGCCCGCTTTATTCCTCTTATTCGCTCTCTTATCCCTGTCGTAGCCGGTTCCTCAAAGATGAACTTTATGCTTTTTAACATTTACAGCGCTTTGAGTGCCTTGGCATGGACCTGTATTTCGACAGCTCTCGGTTACTGGCTCGGCTCAATTCCTTTTATCAAGGACAATCTTTCCTGGTTGGTAGTCGGAAGCATTCTGATTGTTATTGTAGGGATTCTTGGGTCTGCCGTTTACAAGAAAAGAAAGGAAAAGTGAAGGCATACTGCTGATTATCTTCAGCACTATCCCAAGGATGAGATACCATTTTTCTTGAAAGACAAGGAACTTCGTCAAGAGGAAGGTGGCATGAAAGTAGGACCGAACTCGAAGACTTCAAGATATTTGTTTATGCCCCTAAGACATTCCTCTAGCCTTATTCCAGATTTTTTTGAATATCTTGTTCATCATTAGTCCTATAATTGTGTCTACAACGTGAATACGTAATTTGTCAAAGGTGACGTTATGCAAGCTCTTGCCAATGAATTTATTCGAGTTCGTATCAATGAACAGTTAAAGCACGAGGCGAATGCAGTCTTTGAATCCATGGGATTAACCATGTCGGATGCCATCCGTATTTTTTTAAAACGAGTTGTCGATGAAAAGGCCCTGCCGTTTACTCTGGAGATGCCGAGACATTTAGATGCTTCGCAGATGAGTAAAGAAGAGTTTGACTCTAGGATGGAAAGAAGTTTTCGTGACATTGAGGAAGGACGTGTTCTTCCAATGGAAGAGGTTTTTGCGAAACTCAAAGAAAGAACCGGCAAATGATTTTCAGCATTGAAATTACCGCATCCGCTGAGCAAGATCTTTGTGACATATTTGAGTTTATTGCCTACGAACAATGTTTACCGGAAACAGCGGCTGGACTGATTGAAAAACTTCACAAAGGCATTGCCTCCCTCAGTTATATGCCTGAACGCTGTCGTCGTTTTGAACAAGAGCCGTGGTTTTCTCTGGGACTCCGAGTTCGGTATTGTTCGTCGTATGGCATTTATTACACGGTCGATAAAAGTCGTTGCATTGTGCGAATTCATCATGTACTCAGCAACAAAGTTGACGTTGCTCGCTGGCTTAAACCTGATTAAATTCATCTGAATTCGATACCGTTAAAAACATCTGCGGAGAGAAATCGCTTGCACACGTACGGGAACTCCTCCAGCGATTGAATCTTCTCGAGAATTCTGTTTCGATACTTCTCTCCAGTAAAAGAAGCTCCACAGCCTATAGCCAAGTAGACAATAAGTTTTCTAAGATCATCAAACGCGTCTTTAAAAAAATACCTGACAACTCATTCTTTAAGGATGGTAGCAGTATCTTTTTTAACTTCTTCCAGAGAAAAACTCTCTCCAAGCTGCAGGGATTCATATCCTTTCCAAACTTCACTTACCACTTGTTCTTTTGTCATTAACGCTGGAATTAACGGCTCGTTTTTCGATTTCAGATCAAAAGGCAATCTTTGTTCAGCAATTGATCGGATTAAAAATAGTCTGATTGCATCAGAAAGGCTCAAACCTAATTCTCCGAATAAGGCAGCGGCATTTTGCTTTAGGACTTCTGAGACTCGGACTTTAAGATAAGTATTTGACTTATCACCCAACATTTATAGTTCTCCTGTTTGTGCTCACAGTAGATAGCCATATTCTTTTGCGTATAGAGAAATTATTCCTATTTGGTTCTTTTTGATTTTCTCAAATTGGAATCGAAACCGAAAGACTAAGACGTGAAAGACTTTTTGTTATTTCTCCAGAAATTTAAAATTATGAAAGAAAAACTATGCTCTTCGATCACCTCCATGCAGTGAATATAGCGAAGTTGCAATTAAGAGAAAAGCCCGGAATAACAGCGGGCTTTTCTTTGACTTGAAAAAACTAAAGATTAGTTCTTAGAGCGGTCGATGTGCTTGTGAGCAGAGATGAAAGGCATCATCTTGCGCAGACGACTGCCGACCTGTTCGAGCTGGTGAGCAGCTGTCTGGTTGCGGATAGCACCAAGCTTCGGAGCACCAACCTTGTTTTCCAACAAGAATTCTTTAGCATATGTACCGTCTTGGATCTCCTTAAGAGCCTTTCTCATAGCGTTGCGGGCAACGTCAGTAATGACCTTAGGTCCTGTTACATATCCGCCGAATTCAGCGTTGTTAGAAATAGAGTAGTTCATATCAGCCAAGCCGCCTTCGTAGATCAAGTCAACGATAAGCTTGAGCTCATGGCAGCATTCAAAGTAAGCCATTTCAGGAGCGTAACCGGCTTCAACCAATGTTTCGAAACCAGTCTTGATAAGTTCGGCCAAACCGCCGCAAAGAACGCACTGTTCACCGAACAAGTCAGTTTCAGTTTCTTCTTTGAAAGTTGTCTGAATAATGCCTGCTTTACCTGCGCCATTAGCTGCAGCATAAGACATAGCAACGTCACGTGCTTTGCCGGACTTGTCAGCATAAACAGCGATCAATTGAGGAACGCCTGAACCTTCTGTGTAAGTTCTACGGACTGTATGGCCCGGAGCCTTTGGAGCTACCATCCAAACATCCAAGTCAGCACGCGGTTTAACTTGGCCGTAGTGAACGTTGAAGCCGTGAGCGAAGGCCAAAGCAGCTCCTTCTTTGAGGTTCGGTTCAATCTGCTTCTTATAAACTTCAGCAATGTGTTCGTCCGGAAGAAGGATCATGACAACGTCAGCGCCTTTTGTTGCATCTTCGATAGAAGCAACTTTCAAGCCTGCAGCTTCAGCTTTTTTCCAAGAAGCTCCGCCTTCTCTTACGCCGACAACAACATCCACGCCGGAATCATGAAGGTTCAAAGCGTGTGCATGGCCTTGGGAACCATAACCGATGATCGCAACCTTTTTGCCTTTGATCAAAGAGAGGTCAGCGTCTTTATCGTAATAAACTTGCATTTAATAATTCCTTTTTAATAAAAGTAGTTATAAGAAACAAAAATTAAACTCTTAACACGCGGTCGCCCCGGCTGATGCCGCACGCACCGGTTCTCACCATTTCTAGTACGCTTGCCGGATCAATGGCTTTGAGGAATGCGTCAAGCTTGCCTGTGTCTCCGGTTAGCTCAATGGTGTATGTTTTATCTGTAACGTCAATGATGCGTCCGCGGAAAATATCGCTTAAACGCTTCATTTCTTCTCTTTCTTTTCCGACGGCGTGAACCTTGACGAGCATTAATTCTCTTTCGGAATGTTCGCCTTCGGTCAGATCTACCACCTTAATGACTTCAATCAGACGATTCAGATGCTTAGTAATCTGTTCGATCAGTTCATCATTACCGAGGCTGATAATCGTCATTCTTGAAATGGACGGATCTTCTGTAGGAGCAACCGTCAAAGACTCGATGTTATAGCCGCGAGCAGAAAACAAGCCCACAACACGAGAGAGCGCTCCTGGTTCATTCTCTAAAAGAACGGAAATCACATGTCTATTCATTTAAATTTTCTCCGAGCCAAGAAGCATCTCTGTAAGACCTTTACCGGCCTTAACCATCGGCCAAACATTTTCAGTAGGATCGACACGAATGTCGAGAAGCACTAATTCATCCTTGTATTTTCCGAAGGCATCTTTCAAAGCCCCTTCCAATTCACTCGGATGCTCAACAACGATTCCGACATGACCGTAAGCCTCGGCCAATACTTTGAAATCCGGAGTCGGTGTCATATGAGAGTGAGAATAGCGTCCGGAATACTCGAGTTCCTGCCACTGACGAACCATTCCTAAGTAATTATTATTGAGAATAATAATCTTCGGATTGATGCCTAACTGCTTAGCAGTTGCCAGCTCTTGAATATTCATTTGAATAGAGCCGTCTCCGGTAATGCAGACAACTTGCTTGTCGGGATTTGCTACACAGGCTCCGATAGCATAAGGCAGACCGACTCCCATAGTGCCAAGACCACCGGAACTCAGCCAATGTCTTGGTTTAGTGAAGTTCAGGAACTGAGCGCACCACATCTGATGCTGGCCGACGTCGCTAGCCACGATTAAATCCGGGCCTGCAACTTCTTGTAATTTCTCCAGCACTTCTTGGGGCTTAATAACCTTGTCGCTCTTCTCATAGTGCAGACAGTCAATTTTGCGCCATTCATCGATCTTGTTCTGCCATGCAGCCATCTTTTCAGCATCCGGACGTTCCGGAATTTCATCAAGAAGGTTCAGCATGTCTGCCAAAACGACTTTCACATCTCCGACGATTGGAATATCAACTTTCACACGCTTAGAGATTGTTGACGGATCCACGTCGATATGAATAATCTTTCTGCCGGGCTGAGCAAAATTACTTGGCAAGCCGACAACTCTATCGTCAAATCGTGCGCCGATAGCGACCAAGCAATCGCAGTTCTGCATTGCCATATTGGCTTCATATGTTCCGTGCATTCCAACCATGCCGAGGAATTTTTTGTCGCCGGACTTAATAGAGCCTAAGCCCATCAAAGTGGAATTGACCGGAACACCAAGTTCACTGGCAAAGCGCTGGAGCAGTTCGCTGGCATTTGCAGAGATTACGCCGCCCCCAACAAGAATAAGCGGTCTTTCTGCATTGATTAATTGTTGAAGAGCTTTCTTAATTTGCCCTAAGTGTCCTTTTGAAATCGGCCTGTAAGAACGAATATCAATGTCTTTTGGATAAGAGTATTCGCATTTTGCGGCTGTAATGTCCTTCGGAAGATCAATCACAACAGGACCGGGACGGCCGCTCTTGGCGATATAGAAAGCCTTTTTAATTGTTTCGGCGAGATTTCGAACATCTTTAACCAAGAAATTGTGCTTAACACAAGGTCTGGTAATGCCGATGGTATCCACTTCTTGGAAAGCGTCTTGGCCAATTGCACCAGTGTTGACCTGGCCTGTAAAGACGACAAGCGGAATGCTGTCAGCATAAGCCGTGGCAATTCCTGTGACGGCATTCGTTGCTCCCGGACCGCTGGTTACTAGAGCAACGCCGACTTTGTTGCTGGAACGTGAATAGGCATCTGCTGCGTGGACGGCACCTTGTTCGTGCCTGACAAGGATGTGCTTGAATTTATCTTGTTTGAAAATAGCGTCAAAGACGTTTAAGACGCTCCCACCCGGATAGCCGAAGACGTGCTTTACACCCTCTTCAGCTAAAGCTCGGACCAGTATTTCTGATCCGTTTAATACTTCTGCGTTTTTTTCCGCACCGTTCTGATTCATTAAAAATCCTTTCAAAGTCCTTGGGAAATTGATCGGACGGCTCACTATCTTTTTTTGAAAGACGACGAGCTATTCGATTAGTGCTTCGATCCATCTGATTTTGGTAAAAATTCAGACTGTCGAATTGGGTCTTTTTGGTTAAAAGAGTGCATTTAGAATAGCTCAAATCTAACCTTTGTCAGAAAAAACAGAATAGTATTTGTACTAAGTGTGCTTCGTATTCAAAAGCCTTGAAATAGCTTTATTAATTTCGTTCGGTGAAACAGGTTTTTGAAGAATTGTCGGCAAATCAGTTAGGTCAGTACCGTATTCGCTGAAATTTAAACCTTCTGTCTCTTCTTCATAATGTCTCATGACCTCCTCTCTCGGAGTCGCACTCATGACAATGGCAGGAATCCTCTTACCGACAGCGCTTCTTATACGCAGTGTCGCCTGAAGCCCTGTCAAATGTCCGGGCCCTAAGTTAAAGTCAGTCAATATCAGATCCAATGGATTAGAAACCACGATTTCCGCTGCAAGCTGAGCATCATAGTGTTCCGCAACTTTAACTTTTGCACCCCACGCTTCTAATAAAGCCTGAACACTGCGGCGGATTAAAGGATCGTCTTCGATAATTAGTATTCTCTTGCCTTTCAGCGAGAAGAAAGATTTAGAGTGCTCCGGTTTATTAAGTAATTTGACCTGATGCAAATCTCTCGAAAGAGGCACAACGACACGGAATACTGTACCTGAACCTTTCTTGGACCGGAAAGAAATGGAGAAGTCCAGCAAATCACAAATCTTTTTGACAATAGAAAGTCCTAAGCCATAACCCTCTTTTGCCTGGTATCCGGATTTTCCTCGATAATATTCTTTGAAGAGATCTTGCTTTTCAGACTTATCGATGCCGTTGCCGGTGTCAGCGACGATAATAACCAAAGTATCTTTCAACCCGCGTCTTGCTCTCAAAACCACTTTTCCCGATGAGGTGTATCTGAAAGCGTTGGAAAGCAAATTTCGAATAACTCGTTCAAGAAGCTGGGCATCGGTACAGATAGTCGCAGAAATAGGATCAAGAACAAATTGGATTCCCTTGGTTTCAGCGACGGATGCGAACTCGATCTTCATTTCCTCAAACACTTCATCCAAAGAAAAGGTTGTAGGATTGATTTTGATGCTTCTGGAATCCAATTTTGAGAGGATCAAAATTTGATCCACCAAAGTTGCTACCTGATTACATGCTTGGGATAGATTATCGACCAGGGGCTTACTGTCAGGCGGGACTTGAGCTTCCAGCACAGAAATAAAAATGCCCATGGCCTGCAAAGGCTGTCTTAAGTCATGATTGGCCGCAGCGAAAAACTTAGTTTTAGACACAATGGCCATTTCTGCGGCTTCTTTTGCCAGTTCAGCGGCCTGGCGCTGCTGGACTAACTCTTCTACCAAATACTCTTTCTCAAAATTTCTGAATAGAGACAGAGAGTAAATCTCATTGAGGCGCGTTGAGAAGTACCAGAGGATAAGAAGGATAATTCCAACCCAAAAGGCAGCTACTCCAAAAGAGATGTTATAAATCATCGCCAGCTTGACCATCGTCGGCAGCAGTACTGTCGGGAGGAACGCCCAGAATGCAGGAAGCCAACATGCATAAAGAGACATGCTTCCGAAAGAAACACCAATAATTAAGGCGATAACAAGCATTTGAACTTCAGTATTGCCCGGAATCATGAAATAGAAACCGGCAAAACCGAATGACAATCCTGAAACAAAAACCATTTGAAGAGAACGGTTTTTCCAGAACTTGAACTGCTTCTCAACGTCGGGGCACTCAAAAAAATCATCTGTCGATTTAATCCCCGCAAGGCTATGCATCAGTACAAATCCAACCCATAGTGCCATTACTCCCCCGCCTATCGAATCCCAAGTCAGACATGCGAAGAGCACACAAAAAATAAACCGGGTAAGAATTGAAGCGGAGGAATGATGCTTCATTTGCGCTAATTGGCTTAATTGAAGCTTCTTTTTAAGGTCGGGCGCAGTCAGACCCAAGTCTCGGGGATCATAACTTCTAGGACCTGGTTCGAAAATAGTTCGAAATTTCTTGTAGAGATCTTTTAAATTCATGACTAGAAGTTCGGGGCATCCGAAATCGTTAATGTGCAATGCCTAGAGTTTACGCTAAGACAGCACGGAGCCCCAATCACCAGTGTGCAAAGAACATCAACATGCCCGAAAGGGAGCCCTTCGATTACAGGAACATTGATTGTCTTTCGCAAGATTTCTTTTGCATCCTCAATGGAGTAGCCAAAGTCGTGAGCGGAATTTCTTATATGAGAGAAGTGACCCAAAACGATTGCTTGCTGCTTTTGTAGAACTCCTGCTTGAGCTAATTGAAGTAAATTTCTTTCGATTTTATAGGCAGGTTCAGCCAAATCCTCCAGAAATAAAACTCCTCCCTCAATATCGGGAAAATACGGTGTCCCTAGAGCCGAGACAAGGACGGATAAATTTCCTCCCCAAAGAGTGCCTGAAACCTTTAAATCTGCAGCATCTGTTTCAAACTCAATGGCATATCGTTTTGAAGATAAAGCCGTCCGAAAAGATTCAATACTAAAGGCAGAAATGGAAGATTTTCCTAACACGCTTGCTGTCGGACAATGCAAACTTTTGCCTTGATACTTAGCAAGATATGCCAAAGAAAATAATGTGATATCCGAGAAGCCTCCAACCCACACTCCTCTCTTATGAATCTCTTCAAAATCAATTGTGGAAAGGATGCGGTTTAAACCGTAACCTCCCCGCGCGGCTAGGACAAAATCACACTCCCCGCATAGCCGATTGAAATCTTCGGCACGCGCCTCGTCACTGACACCTCCAAATCGTTGAAAGGAAGTCAGGACGGACTTACCGAGCTTCACTTCCCAACCGTCTTCTTCTAAAAGATTAGCCGCTTTCTTTACGTCTTCAAGATTTAATACATTACCGCTAGGGGCTGCAATGCCTGCAATTTTCTTCTTCAATTGCTGCTCTCCTTTTTTCTCTTCTTTTCGAAGAAATCGCGCAGCAATTTAAGGCAGTCTTGACTGCAAATCCCAGATGTAGTCTTTGTATGGTGGTTAAGTGTAGGGTAACTGAAGAGTTTGCATACATTATCAACGACACCCGCCTTTTCATCGGAGGCTCCGTAGACCAAACGGCTAAAGCGGGAATTCATAATAGCGCCGGCACACATTGGGCACGGTTCAAGCGTGACATATAGCGTGCAATTTTCCAGACGGTAATTCTTTTTGACTTTTGCAGCTTGTCTAATGGCCATGATTTCCGCATGGGCGGTAGGATCGGCGTCTCCGATCACTTTATTAAATCCTCGGCCGATAATTACACCTTTCTCGTCAACCACAACTGCGCCTACAGGGACTTCACCGCTCTCTTCTGCGGCCCGTGCACAATCCATGGCTTCCTTCATGTACTTAATATCATCATCTTTGTTGATTTTTTTCTCTTCATTTTCTTTTTCTTTTTGAAGAGCAAAAAGTCTTCTCTTTTCCCGCTCATCCTTTCTGCGTTTCTCAACTCTTTCGAAAAGATGATTCAAGTTGATATGAGCAAAAAGCGGCGGCCGAACCAAATTAGCGGCCTGCACCAACTCATCCGGAGTCAGGCTCAACCAGCTTCCGGCTGTCTGCAAAAAGATCTGAGCCTCAGATACAGTAGGACTTAAAGGATTTTTTGAGGTCGCCTGAAAGGTCATCAAGACGCACGACAAGTTTTCCGGAACTTTGCTAAGAGCTTCAATTGTAGATCCGACACGAATCGAAAGATTCACAAACTTATCAACTATATCCATCCACCCTCCTCCTCATGGAAATGAAACCATGCTGATTTTTGAATTTGTGATTACTCTCCTCTTACTTTACGGCAGATGAGTTGCTTAATCAAGAGTCCATCCTTCAACTCCTTTAACCACCGAGTCTTCTAACGATTTCCGACAAGACGGATTATCTATAGATCTCGTGAGAAATAGCATCAAGGCAAAAGAAGACAAAATGATAGAGATAGCATTTTTGGAATTCTTAATATAAATTTGTCCAAGCGTACTCATTATTTAAAGCCGCCGGCAACTATGAAAAGACAGATCCTTGTACTTTTTAGAGGACCTATGAAACTCTGTTTGGAGCCGGATGAATTCTTGACAATTCCAATTACAGAACTTCTCTGCCGGAACTTTTTCATTTTATTAGGAAAAATCCTGATTAATTAAAAGCAATTATGAGATTAATATTTGCATATTAACTAAACCGGCTAGACGGTATAGTTTATGAGAAAGAAAATGCTAGTTACTTACTGCGCTCTTGATGTGTTGTCAGCAAATCTCCACAAGGAAAACGCGCATAGCTAACTTGGCTAACGCTTTACCAAAGCGTCTAAATGTCCTTCTCAAGTACTCTTATAAACCTCTGCAACTCAAACTAAGGAGATTTTGCAATGATCAAAAAAATTCTTCCTGCCGCCCTTCTGGCCGCATTGTCGTTCAATGCAATGGCAGCCTCTAATGTCACACTCTACGGAGTAATTGACGAAGCAGTCACCGTCACCAAACACAAAGGTGAAAGTGCCGTTGTGAAATTAGATAACGGTATTTACGCCGGAAGCAGATTCGGCTTGAGAGGCGTCGAGGATCTGGGCAACGGCAATTCCGTCGGCTTTATTCTCGAACAAGGATTCAACGCTGATGACGGAAGCGAAGCCTATGGTGGAAAAGCATTCAGCCGCGAAGCTCTTTTGCAGGTTAAAGGCAACTGGGGCGAATTCGCTTTTGGCCGAGCCGGCGGTTTGTCTTCTGACTGCGGCACCTACACTATTCTGCACGGCGGTGCTCTTTGGACGTCTTACTACACAGACGGCAATATGGCAAGTGCTTTTATCAACACAGACCGCATGGACAATCTTGTTATCTACAAGAGCCCGTCCTTTAGCGGCGCAACAATCACTGCTATGTACTCCAACGGCACCGGCTTAAACAGCACGGGAGAAGACGATAAGAAATGGTCTAAGAATTCCCACTACTACGGCATCGGCCTAGATTACGCCCATAACGACACTGTGTTTAGTGCAATGTGGGAAATGCTCGACAACAAAGACCTTGATGCAAAATCAACTCAGCTCTTCACCTTGGGCGGTCAGCAAGGCTTTGGCAATTGGACGGTTTGGGCTGCCTACCAGTATGCCCACAACAGCCAGATGCTTCCCGGATGGAATTATGCCGAACAAGGAAATAAAGGCGTATCTCAGCACGCTGTCACTGCAGCTATTGGCTATAAGATTGCCGGAGGCGAGTGGAAACTTGAAGGCAACTACGCCCACGGGAAGTCTAATTCCACAAACGAGAAATACAACATTTGGTCCGCCGGAACAGCATATGAGTATCCTTTGAGCAACCGCACCTTAGTTTATCTTTACGGCGGTTACGGCAAAGCCAACAAACTTCTCAACACCGGCTCTTATCGCTCAACATTTAACTCATGGACTCTGTGCAGCGGTATTAGCCACAGTTTCTAATAAACCAACGGCTGAAATGATTCATCTTTAATAAGCTGAAAATCATCTTTCAATTAGGTTTTTTGAGGCGCACTTCTAACGAAGGCGCCTCTTTTGCTGCACTAGAAATCTACAGATCGCGGCTCTTACGAAGACTAAGTGAACTGAGAGGTGTACGCAGCGACAGTAATATGAAAATCTGCCCAGAAAAGTTTTCACTAGCCAATTGAAATCGAGTCATAGAGAATTTTCTGGGCACGAGTGCAAGATAGCTAGTACTCGTCGTGATTGCAATCATACAAATCATCAGGAATCTCGTTGCTCAATCTGAATATTCAACGAAACTTCTCCTCTTTACCGGCTAAAAGCGCCAGCGAGCTTCAAGCCGTAAGGTATGGTCAGCCTTACCTTTAGAACCTCCTGTAAAACCGTACAGCAATCCGAATGTGGTACCACCTTTATCAGCTTGAACACCCAAATTCATATTCGTCCCGAAGTTTCCTGCAAATTCACCGCTTATGCTGTCAGAAATGCCGTTTACATCTGTCAATGTTGTCCGCTGATTAGTGCTTCCAACCTGCGGTATGAAAGTGAGGTCAGCTTGCGGACGAATATTCCAGCCGTGAGCAGCCGATATATCGCCGCGAAGTGCAACACCAATCGGAAATTGAACGGCGTTATTTGCTTTGGTCTTGTTTGACCAGATCTTCTTTTCATCAACCTTGGTATCGTACTTCTCGCTCTTAGCGTACAAATAGCGGATTCCTGCATGAGGAACAACACTTGAACTTCTAGCTTTCAAGGTTGTTTCCACACGAATTCCCGCAGCAAACAAATTGGTCTTTACATCAGCATCGGCGTTTCCGAAACCTGCGGCATTTATATACTGGGTAATATCAGAGGAACTTCTAAGATAGGTTAACGTTCCGACAACGTTTAAGCGGGAACTAGGACTGTAAACACCGTAGGCGTGAATTCCGTAGGAATTGTATTTATTTTTCGTTTTAGACACATCTCCGGTTGAATCCAGCGAACCTCGGTTGTAGCTGAAAGCCGCACCCAAAATCGAAGCCGATGTCACTTTGCGGTCAAAGCCCAGCGTAAAACCGAATGCATCAGTCTTATAACCAGCCTCACCGATTCCTGTTGCCGCAAACCTTTTATATTTTTGCTTTCCGGCAGTCAGATCAATCCAGAGATTGTTTCCAAGCGTCCAATCACGCATCAAGCCTTCGTCTGTAAAGGATTCTCCTTTCATTGATACTCGATTCTCTACGGAATCCAAAGCAGTTGTAAGGTCATTGAAGCCTGCAGAAAGAGCGCCACTCGCAAAACTTATATTTGCCGCAGAATTAACAATTGCTGTCTTTTCAGCTGCAGACAAGTCCTTGCGCCTTAAAACGCCGTATGTGAAAGCATCTTTCTGAGCATGACGAAGTTCATCATTGGCAATGTTTGGAACCGCAATATCCGGATACATAGAAAGAACATCATTAAGGATGGCACTTACCCACACCCTGGATGCATCGTTATGCAGTTCCAGTTCCCAATTAATGCCAGTTCCGTCTTGGGCTAAAGCATAGAGCTTGTCTCCTCTCCATCCACCCGTCCAGCCATTGCCGGAAACGTTGTCTGCAGTATCAAAGCCGCTCACAACGGTATAGTCACCGGCTTCCTCGATATTGCCAAGAATAAGAGTTGCCGTCGGGGCAACCGTCAGTGATGCGGCTTGCCCATTACTAGAGAAGACGCCCGTACCATCTTTGAGAAGTGAACAATCTACCAATGTCGTTGTTCCATCCCCGAAAACGAGGCTTGTTGTACCGGATGCCTCTTGCGCAGCAGGATGGGTATTTTCTCCTACAGTAAGGCCTGAGCCTTCTGCAAGAATCACCTTTTGCGTCATGGCGAGATTGGCAGAGCCTTTGGGAGCATTAAGCGTTTCCGCGTAAGCCAAAGCACCGACACCAAAACCGAGTTCTGAGCCGTTAAGGACGGAAATCATCGATTTGATAAAAGCGCTCGAACCCATTTCAACGCTCGCTGAAGCTACACCTAAGGCATCTCCCACAGTAATTATTCCGCCATCGAGTACCGCATTTGCTGTTTTGAACTCTCCGCCTGTTAAGGACACGGCTCCTGCACTTAAAGCAAAGTTTTCTGCTGCAAATGTGCCGCTCGAATTAAAGTCAGCATTTTGTATCGTAACAAGCTTCCATTGGGCTTGCCCGGTTGAAGAGTAAACAGATCCTTCGTTAAGGGTCATGTTCTGGCCGGATTCAGTTCCTTTGTTCTCATAAATGGCACCTTTATCAACCTGGATCTTCTGAAAAGAACTCGATCCCTTGTTGATACGTTCCGCACCGGCAGCCAACGTAAGTGACTCTCCGGATTCAATTCCGCCGTTAGTCATAGTCGCATTTTCTACAACAATAGCGTCCTTATAAGACAGTGTTCCAGCATTCTCTAATTCGCCTTCAACAGTCAAATCCTCAGTCACAGTGAAGTTTCCGCTAAATTCCACGGAACCCTTCTCTTCTACTGAAACGCTGTTCCAAACGGAGGATCCAGATCCTTCATAAGAACCATTTACCGTCAAGCTCTCACCCTGCTCTGTTCCGTCATTAATAAGACTGCCCAAGACAGTCAGATTCTTGAAAATGATTGTACCTTCGTTGGTCAGCTTATTATTCACAACGGAATTTTCAACCGAAGAAGCATCCAATACAGAATTGGCACCAGAATTAGTAAAAACACCGTTAAGTTCAAATTTTGCTTTATCGTCTATGTAATCCTTTAGAAGAAACTGACCTTGATTAATTGTCGTTCCCTCACCTCTTAACCTGTTTACATGCAGAGCGGCATTGGAAGCTATAAATACATTGCCTTCTTCATTATTTAAATCCCAAATCGCAAACTGTCCGTTCTTGACATTGATATGGCCCTCTTGATCCACTGTAGAAGCATTGACCCATCCAACAGAAGACTCGGGCGCCCCATTGGTACCAAGCGTAAGCGTGCCCTTGACTACGAAAATTGTCCCGCCATTATCGGCACTCGTAAGCAGCTTATTCAAGTTCGAGGAAAAGTCAGAATCGGAAAGAGTTCCAGCAATATTACCTACCAGTGCAAGCTCTCTGCCATCGGCAATCGTTACCCCAGTTGCCAATGCAATATTCTTGAAACCCATACTTGCCTCTAAGACCTTCCCCGGATGCAAGTCCGGGCTAGTCTGACCAACATTCAACCAGTCAGGATCATCGTTTTCGTTTTTTCCGTTGTAAAGGGTCACCCCGTTCAGCACGACGTTTGCTTGTAAATTTGAAGCCATCTTCTCTGCTTCTTCGATATTAAAGATAGTCGTCGAAGCAACCCCTAAGAAGTTTACGGTAAGCTTAGTAGCGGAACCGAATGCGCTCGCAAGAGACTCGGTAACTTCCGACACAAGAGAGGTTGAAAAGGTTTTATCGTCTAAAACTAGATTGCCACTCTTCAAAGTAAGACCGGCTTTTACACTGTCCTTAACCGCGCCCACGGAAGAAGTCACTAAATTTCCCGGGAGCTCAACTGATTGAACTGGTTCCTTATCATCCAAAGGAAGGACTTCTTTCTTCGTCTGATAGAAGATCTGATCAGCAGATGTCTGGATAGCACCGCCGTCAAGTGTTAATGTCTTTTTGTTTTCAGTTAAGTCAATACTCTCAACTACTAAAAGACCTCCGGCTTTGATGTTCACAACAGAGTCGGAAGTAAGAGAGCTGATTACAACCTGAGTAAGACCATCTTTGTATTTAATTTTGTCGTCAGGAGGTGCGTTGTTATCTATGGATGGAGTAACGTTATTCCCGGAAATATTGACTGTATTGTTTCCAAGAGTTCCTTCTTTATTGGATTTAGTTACATCCAAAACTCCTCCTTGGATGTTGAGTATGGAATTGCTAAACCATCCGTTTTCGGCTTTGAATGTTCCTTCTGTCTGAGTGTAGGTCGTTCCTTCAGCCGTCAAATACGTAACAATGACTTCACCCTTCTCAACTTTCAAAGTTGCACCTTGTTTAAGGGTGAGATTATTAAACTTCGTATCCGATTGTGCTGTAAATTTGCCTGTGTTTTCGACAACTGATGAAGTACCTTCGGAGAACAACCCACCGTTGTTGACCAACTCACCTTTTACAATTATTCCGTTGGAAGCTTCAATGGTACCGTTTTCTTCATTAGTAAATTGGCCGCCTTGTTCGACCCAAAAAGTGTCATTGGCTATAAGATTTCCAGAACTCGAACCGTTAGCGACCTTTATAGTTATCCCCGAAATGAATCCCTGATTCTTAAGATATCCGGAAATCAAAACGCCCCCTTCGACGAAACCGCTAGGCTTTATTTCGGCATTGGTCACGGAAAGAGTCCCTGCATTGGACAGCTTCCCTGTATTGAGTTTCAGGTTGTTTAATTCAATCGTTCCAGCGTTGGACAAGCCTACATGAGTGCCTGAACTCATGTCCAATTGAACTGTCCCAGTATCTGCGAAATTGCCTTTATTTGTATTTTCAAACAGACCGTCTCCGTTAATATAGATACTGTGCAGATGGATGGTTCCGCTGTTCTTAAGAGTGGCTCCTGTTCCCAGATAAAGAAGCTCAGACTCAGAACTAAAGGAACCTTCGTTGGTGAAAGTACCGACCGTGAATGTGGTTGAAGCTTGACTGCTCCGCGGCCCTTTGATCGTGAAAGAGGCCCCCGAAGTATTTTCTATATTAAAGCCAAGAGAGCTGTTCCCTTTATCAGAGAGGATGGTAAAGTTTCCAGTGTTTATAAATTTAGCGGTTTCGGTCGTAGATACGGCTGTCAAAAACGAAACTTCCATCCCTCCCTTATTAACAAGAGTTCCGTTGGCTGTGAGATAGAAATCCTCCTTGACAGAAACTGTACCTCCTTGAGCATTCTCAAAATCACCTGCAGTTCCTCCTCGTACAGAGATAGTCAGATTTCCAAGATTTTTCAGTCCGCCGCGGTAGTTTCCATCCCTACTGTCACCTTCTAGATAAAAATTGTCTACAGTTAATGTTGAATTGATATTGTTTAAATTTCCAGACGAATTAAGCGTGAGAGAGCCAATCTGTGCATTTCCGGAATTCGTCATCACTCCGGTAAAGTTTGCAGACTTAGCCGTCAGAACATTACGATTGTCAATTCGATTACCGCTGTTTATGCTTGTGATGCTATCGACATTGAAATTACCGTAATTAACGAGAGAGCCACAATCGTAGGATTCGTAAGTAAGAACATTTAACGTTGTTTCACGATCAGTTTCCGAGCCAATCTCAATACCGTTATAGTTTGCATCTTGACTGGCAGTTCCGTTTTTGAGCGTGTCAACCGAGAACTCGCCGTTTCTGACGACAACGATGCCCCCAGCTCCGCCCTGATTCGGAGAGGACGGATTAATACCAACATTGAGTTCCTTCAGGTGCCCTTTCATTATTTTTGCTGAGCTTGAATCGCCCAATATCAGTTGAGACTGGGTACCTTTTCCATCACTAGATCCGACCCACACCGCACCGTCTGCTAGTTCAATCGGATCCGGATTTGAATCATCAACAGACCTTCCGACTAGAACAAAATGTTTACCATTATTGATGAACAAGCCTCCAGCCACGTTCTTAACATTCATGAATCCAAGTTCAGAATCAAGAACATTGGTCGGAGAATCAGGCAAAGGAACAATTTGTTGTGCTTTCTCATTAACACCGATAACTAGAGCCTTAGCATCAGGAACAGAAGTACTTGTATTAACTAAAGTGTCATTAGATAAAATCGTTCTAGCAGATAGCGACTTTGCTTCATCTACACTCACATCTGCAGCTGCCGCAATTATCGGACTCAGAAGTACGAAAAATGAAGCCAAGGAGGCAAAGGTTGAGATGGCTTTCGAATTTTCTGAGGAATGGAATTTTGCTGTCTCGGAGACGACTACGAACGTTTTACGAGTCTTGCTCCAAATGGTTTTATAAACTTTATCCATTCTTTCATTCCTTACTCTTGGGATACTTCCTTCTTACATTTCTCGGTCAGGGAGATCCTCGAAAAACTTTTTGCTAACACGTTGTCAGCGCTCTCAACTTTGACTCTCACTACATGAAAACTCTAATCGTTTAATCCTTTGCACTTCGTTTTTCCGAGGTTGCACTAAAAATTAGCAATCTTCCTTCCATCCTCATCTTGATGAAAAAAACGTAGCATAGAAATTAACAAACTATTACATTCAGGAAAAGAGGAAAAACACTCGCTCAGTTCTCATACGTTTAGCTTCATCAGAATGGTGAATTAGCAGTCGGAGCGATTCCCACGTATGAGTAAAAACTCAAATACCCCTCATCAAAGAGAAATGCTGGATACGGTTCTGTCCTGTCAGAAAATGTTCTACTGGCCGATCCAGATTTCCCCTCTTCGCTCAATCTGCTGGGCCTCATCGACCCCGAAATCATTTTCGTGAGCAGCGTTCTTATGGTTGAACAAAGGAGAGAGGAAATTATCGAAAACTGTCAAAGCTCGCATTCTAAGATCGATTTTTTTTACCGTCATGAAGATGTCATGGCTGGACATTAACCAAAAGCAGAGCAGAAACTGCTGGGAGACAGTTACTTCTTCGACTCTTTCCAGCACCTCTATCTTTCCCAAAGATAGCTACTAAACAAACAACAATTCTTTAAAAGAAGATCGATGACAATCTGAAAAATGAGAATAAAGACCGGAGGATTGGAGCCTCGGATTAAAAATAAATTATCCTCAATAAGAAAATCGAGTAAATAAAGATAGGACATCAGTGCATTTGACCCAATGACAAAACGCAGTTCGGTCTTTGTTATCCGCTCTGATTATTTAAGGAAACCTTTCCGAAACATTAACAACCTATTGCAGAAGAAACTGGAAGTTTCTTTTAAACAGTTTAAACCTCGAATGGGGGATGCCTCCTTGTCGCTGCTGACTCTATCTACTGAGGCAAGCTTGGAGCTCACGTTATTGATCGGTTAATAAGAATGGTACTGATGGGGCGCGGTAAGAACCAGGGAACAAAATTTCTAACAGCTTATTCAAGAGAATAGGAGCTCAGACATGGGTTACCCGGGTGGTTGATTCTCTGGCGAAAATAGTCCAAAAGTACTCGAGCTTTTTGGGCTGCCTTCTCCCATGTTCTTTATGTTGATATAACGCTACTTCATGTTTGTCTAGGATTAAAAATTGCGGTCTTAAATGCCGAGGAGACCTCCGACAATGCCGGAGGTCTGGAGTTGTGAACTTCTATACTAAGCTTGAACTAGAAAGAATAACGAACGCCCAATTGCACGCGGTATTCCGTGCGAACCTTTCCGCCCGCATCGGTCTCAACTTCACCAAATGCTTGCAAGTTCTTTCCGAAATTAACATTTCCGCCAACTTTAAATTCTGCCCAAGTGTCTCCTAAAGATAACTTCTCGTGGCGAGTCGTACCTTTGTTAAAAGAATACTTCGCATCTCCTTTCCAGTCGTGAAGAACAGAGGCTTTGATAAAGGCTCCGCCTCTACCGCTTGGGCATTTTGCTCCGAAAGCCACGCCTGCACGGCCTATTACAGAACTAATCGCGTCTTGATGAACACTGACGTCTGATGAAGTTCTAAAAGAGGCACCATTGACTCTGCCGAACATAAGTTCTGCTTGAGGCTCAACATAGACAATGTTATTAATCGGGAAGATTCTCCAACCGGCTTCTGCTGAAAGAGAAAACGCGTTGTTGTGATAAGAAGTCTTCGTAAGGTCTCCGTAATTGTTGATCTTAAAATCATTGTGTAATCGACCGTACTTACCCGTAACATCTACATAGATGCCGTTATCCCAAATCATGCTTCCATAAATATTGAAACTGTAGAGCTTATTGTCACCGGAGCCAAGATTAAATGAGTTATTGCCATCCGTATAAGAGAAGGCCGCGCCGACAATCAACTTGGACGAATCAGTTACATCAAATTTGCGGTCCGCGCCAAACTGCAAACCTGTGTATTTATTTTTAACGCTCAATGAGCCGTATTTACTGCGGCCGTTGTAGACCTTGGCCCACAATCCGTTGCTCAGATCCAGGTTGTCTCGAACATCACCAAGGCGTTTGGTCATGTCATTGATCTCATTACGCCAAATCATGTAGTTGAGCGCTGACATTTCAGCGACTCCTTTCACAACCGGGTTTCCAATGATTACTATATCTGAGGGAGTATCCGGGGTATCGGGAGTGTCCGGGGTAGTAGGCTTGTTTGGGTTAACATCCACTGCAACGTCTGAGACGGTGCCGTCGGCGTTGGACGTTCCCTTTGCGCCGTCCGTAATATCACCCGGCAATTGAACAAGTTCAACGCCGTTCAAACCATTTTGAATCAGATGGGTTTTATCATCCGATTTGGATACGATTTGAACTACTGAACTTAATTTCGTTAAATCCTCTTCGGCTTTTCCAGTTGCAGAGGTCCCATCTGCTTTCACGACAATCTTCGTTTTGGAAAGGTCTGTCTGGCCCGGTAAATAAACTTTGGAAGCACTTGGATCTGAAGAGGAGATGTTTACAAGAAGCTGGTCGGCATTCACAGCAACATTTGAAGGGTTAGGATCGGCCGCCAGATCCTCTTCGGAGATTTTTATCCCTGCGAAATCAGCCACAGCTGAGCCTGTAATATTAATGGTTAAAGCTTGATTCTCACCCTTACCATTAATAGTGATTGGAGGAAGATTATGTGTACCTCCGCTCTTAACTTCTAATTTTGAATTATTTTCAAGATTTATGGTATCTAAGTTGTAAATAACCTCACCTTTATTTTCTGGGGCAGACCAGGAAGTAAGACAAAAATATCCATTTTCGTTGGCAGCAAGTTCTTTAATGCTGATGGTTGTTACTTGATTCTGATCGTTTGTAGTGCCTTGAATCAAAGGTTTGTTCTTCCCAGCTCCGGTATAAGTCGAATAAACCTTATCTAAATTGAGTGTCGTTCCATAACTAGCTTCAATACGAGCATCTCCTCCTGTCAATTCTATGGGAGCCAAAACAGTTATAGGATCTTTTGACCTGAAAACAAGGCCTGTTCTGGTTCCTCCGCTGACAATTTTAATTTGCTTCACATTTTTAAGCACTTCAGAGCTTTCAATCAAAAGTCCTGTTTCTACCGAAAATGCTGTGTTTTCTATTTTTAGAAGAGGTGTTGAAAGAATTGCCTTAACAGGAAATTCGAGTTGATTAGTTGGGCGTCCCTTGTAAACAATGGATTCAGAAGCGTTAATCACTCCTGAGAGACGATCATTCGGAATATGATTAAAAGTAATGTCCATTGTCTTGGTGTTAATGGTTCCATCGTTAAAAATGTCTCCGCCATTAATCACCACGCTGTCAGAATTTAATACCCCCCCCCGCAGCATTATTGAGCATCTCACCGTTTGCGATCACAACATCGGGGATGTCTTTTGTTGTATTTGACTCAATAATGATGGATTCAGCATTTGCTGTGCCGAGGATCATGAATGCAGACGACAATGTCGCCAGTAAAACTTTATTTTTTATCTTCATATGTTTACCTTGGTTTTAGAAAGTGAGAAAATTTCCCACCCCTAAATATTACGATTTATGAATAAGAGTGGCAATTTAAGAGGATAGGTATTTTTACGAATCAATGTTCAACCGAAACCTCTTGTCTTCAAGAATTCTTTAACTGCCTTAAACGTTGCCCATTAGTCACCAAGAATGAAAATGAGGGTCTTCTTTAAATTGCGTGGTGGTGACTGAGGATTATTCAGAGGAAACGAATCTTTCTTGAATAGCAAAAATCCGACCTCTCCCAGACAAAATCTCCATCTCATCGCTCAGGTAGTTTCAAGTGTCGATACCCTCCCCGGGAAAAGCAGCTTTAAACTTTAAAAAGAAATATTTCAAATCTCTAAAACCAATCCAGCTTGTTAGTACTGCTTAATTGAGTGATTTTAAAAACTTTATTTTTGCATGTGTGATGCCTAACAGTTTAGCCTTCATGGAAAAATTGGAACCATGATAAGAACAAGAACCATGACCTAAAAAATCATGGTTCATAAAATTTTAACTACAGAAACCATGAAATAAACCATGAAATTGAATGTGGTACATAGCTAAACAGTGGGAAACATCAGCAAACGTTTAGAAACTCTAAGTACGTTTAATTTATTGATTTTTAATGTTAAAAAAGGGTGTTTTTTGAAACACCCTAGAACATTGAGAAACGTATTAAAACACTATATTTCTATTCCCACTCGATTGTTGCTGGTGGCTTACCGGACACATCGTAGCAGACCCTATTAATACCCTTGACTTCATTAATGATACGGTTGGAAACCTTACCAAGAAGCTCATACGGTAAGTGAGCCCACTTAGCAGTCATAAAGTCAGATGTCTGAACCGCTCTTAAAGAAACAACCCAGTCATAAGTTCTGCCATCGCCCATTACGCCTACGCTCTTAACAGGAAGGAATACAACGAAAGCCTGACTGACTTTATCGTACCAATCAGCATTTCTAAGTTCTTCGATAAAGATTGCATCCGCTTGACGAAGAAGATCAGCATATTCTTTCTTAACTTCCCCAAGAATTCTGACGCCCAAACCTGGACCTGGGAACGGATGTCTGTAAACCATTTCAGCCGGCAAACCTAATTCACATCCAAGCTCTCTTACTTCATCCTTGAAGAGTTCACGAAGCGGTTCCAAGAGTTTAAGGTGAAGCGTTTCAGGCAGTCCTCCAACGTTATGATGAGACTTAATTGTCTTAGCCTTCTTTGTGTTAGCGGCAGCACTTTCGATAACGTCAGGATAAATCGTTCCCTGAGCAAGCCACTTTGCATTAGGAAGCTTGGCGGCTTCTTCTTGGAAAACTTCAACAAACAAACGGCCGATAATCTTTCTCTTAGCTTCAGGATCTGTAACGCCTTTGAGCTCGTGCATAAAGCGTTCGCTTGCATCAACGACAACAAGCTTCATTCCCATATTCTTGCGGAAAGTTTCTTCAACTTGCTTGCGTTCATGCAAACGCAAAAGGCCGTTGTCAACGAAAACACATGTCAGCTGGTCACCGATAGCTTTATGAATCAAAGCAGCAGCTACAGAGGAATCAACACCGCCGGAAAGTCCGAGGATAACTTCATCTTTGCCGACTTGTTCTCTAATCTTCTGAACGGATTCCTCAGCAAAGTTGCCCATAATCCAGTCAGGTTTGGCTTTACAGATGTCCAACACAAAAGTATTGAGGATTTCTTTACCCTTCACTGTATGAGTAACTTCCGGGTGGAACTGAACGGCATAGAAGCCTCTCTTTTCGTCCGCCATACCGGCGATCGGGCAGCTCGGTGTAGAGCACATGAGTTTGAAGCCTTCAGGCATCTTGGTGACCTTGTCACCATGGCTCATCCAAACTTTTAAGAAGCTCTGACCTTCCTCATTTGTAAAATCAGAGATTTTCTCTAACAATTTTGTATGGCCATGTTCACGGACTTCAGCGTAACCAAATTCTCTCTGGGCTCCGCTTTCAACCTTACCTCCGAGCTGTTCTGCCATGGTCTGCATACCGTAACAGATGCCGAGAACAGGAACTCCGAGTTCAAAAACGGCTGCTGGTGCAACATCAGTAGATTCTTCATAGGCACTCATATGAGATCCGGAAAGAATGATGCCTTTCGGATTGAAATCTCTGATGAAGTCATTAGTCACCTCACAGGAATGTACTTCGCAGTAAACATGAGCTTCACGCACTCTGCGGGCGATCAGCTGAGTGACCTGGCTTCCAAAATCCAGAATTAAAATTCGATCGTGTTTCATTAGCTTTACTCTTCAAATAACAAAAGGGACCGTTTTGGTAATCCGCCACGGTCCTTCGTCTACCTCATGTGAGTTTAATGCTCTAAACGATAGTTTGGAGCTTCTTTTGTAATCTTCACATCGTGGACATGAGATTCTCTCATACCTGCTGAAGTAATTTCAACGAACTGAGCTCTTGTTCTCATTTCATCGATTGTTGCGCATCCGCAGTAGCCCATGGAAGATCTCAGACCCCCAGCCATTTGGTAGATGATGGCTAAGACGCTGCCTTTATAAGGAACCATACCTTCGATACCTTCTGGTACAAATTTGTCAACGTTTCCGTTGTTATTGTCCTGGAAGTAACGGTCGGCTGAACCTCTCT
Source organism: uncultured Turicimonas sp. (assembly GCF_902477955.1). Taxonomy (NCBI): domain Bacteria; kingdom Pseudomonadati; phylum Pseudomonadota; class Betaproteobacteria; order Burkholderiales; family Sutterellaceae; genus Turicimonas; species uncultured Turicimonas sp. The sequence continues at coordinate 71,323 of NZ_CABSJB010000004.1, forward strand.
TCATAGCACCGAGGGAACCCATGCCACGGTAGCTCTTGTAAGAACGGCCCTGGTAAAGAATGATTTCGCCCGGAGCTTCGTCAGTACCTGCAAACATACCGCCCATCATTACGCAGTTAGCACCGGCAGCAATGGCTTTAGCAAGGTCGCCTGAGAAACGGATACCGCCGTCCGCAATTAATGGAACGCCGGAATTTGCAAGAGCTTCGGCAACGTTGGAAATAGCGGTGATTTGAGGAACACCAACACCGGCAACAACGCGAGTTGTACAAATAGAGCCTGGGCCAATACCGACTTTAACAGCATCTGCACCGTATTCAACGAGAGCCAACGCAGCAGCGGCTGTTGCAACGTTGCCGCCGATAACCTGAATCTGCGGATAGTGCTTCTTCACCCAAGCAACTCTGTCCAAAACTCCCTGAGAATGTCCGTGAGCTGTATCAACACAGATAACGTCCACACCGGCTTCAACTAGAAGCTCGACTCTTTCTTCTGTACCTGCCCCAACACCAACAGCAGCACCGACTAAAAGTTTGCCGTGAGAATCTTTGGCTGCGTATGGATGTTCTGTAGCTTTGGTAATGTCTTTAACTGTCATCAAACCTTTAAGGTTAAAGTCGTCGTCAACAACTAAAACTCTTTCCAGTCTGTGTTTGTGCATGAGGTTTTTGGCTTCTTCGAGAGTGCCGCCTTCTTTGATGGTGACAAGTCTCTCAGCAGGAGTCATGATTTCACTGATCTTGGCGTCCAGTCTTTCTTCAAATCTTAAGTCACGGTTGGTAACCATACCTAAAACTTTACCTTCTAAGACGACTGGAAGGCCGGAAATGTGATGTTCTCTTGTCAGTCTGAGAACGTCTGCAACAATCATGTCAGGGCCGATTGTAATTGGATCAGCAACCATGCCTGCTTCATGTCTCTTGACCTTGGCAACTTCAGCAGCTTGTGCCTTAGCGGTCATGTTTTTGTGAATAATACCGATACCGCCTTCTTGAGCAAGTGCGATAGCCAACTTGGATTCAGTAACTGTATCCATAGCAGCAGAGCAAAGCGGAAGATTTAATCGGATATTACGTGTGAACTGAGTAGAAAGGACGGTTTCTCTTGGAAGAACGTTTGAGTAAGCCGGAACGAGAAGCACGTCATCAAAAGTGAGTGCCTTTTGAAGGAGTCGCATACTATACCTCTAAACACAAAAAGCGATTATACCTAGACAGAGAACTCAAAATCGAAATTCACTTTTCTAACAAGTTATGGTTTACGATTACCGGCATGCCTTCTTTTACTGACATGGGACTGTCTTTTGATTTCAGCCCTCTTCATTCTTGCAATCTTTGGATCCACAAGAAGCGGGCCGCAGACTTCTACCCTATCGCCGTCCTTTAACTCGTAACCGTCACTGCGGTTTTCGTCCCAGACGCTGACATTCCATCCTTCCTTTAATGGAGAAATGAACTGATCCTTGAATTCGGAAAGATGAAGTCTGTCCGGACAAACAATTTCTTTTTTTATTAATCCGTTGTCTGATTGATTAACTAAGAAAATGCGCACGAATACCTCGGAAAGAAAAGTAATTGGAAGAAATATCTTGTGCAAAACTTTTGATATTTCCAATAGTCGCTTTGGATTTTAGCTCATTCTCCGAAAAGCCTCCGCCCAAAAGAACGGCCAAATGTAGTTGCCTTTCGAAAGTGTGTTCCGATCTGATTACTATGAACTAGAGGTGAGCATACGATTCTGCCGGCGATTTAAACATTTTCAAGTTGATTTATTACACCGCCACTGCCCACCTTTGCTAATTAGCCTAGGATAAGTTCTCGATTTTGTTAAAATTCGACTGTAATTTTTCGACATGAGGCACAATTTTGCGCCGTCATGGATTCATAAGAGGTTTAAAAGTGGCACTTATTCAAAATAAAAAAGCTCGCTTTGATTACACCATTGAAGATAAGTATGAAGCAGGACTTGTGCTTCAAGGTTGGGAAGTCAAATCCATTAGAGAGGGTCGAGCACAAATCACAGAAGCACATATCTTCGTTCGCGAAGGTGAACTTTTTCTTTTAAATGCTCAGGTAGTTCCTCTTGGTACCGCCAGCACACATGAAAAACCCCAGCCGACACGCACAAGAAAACTGCTGATGCATAAAAAAGAAATCATGCGAATTATCGGCTTGATTGAAAGAGCCGGCTATACCTTGGTTCCTTTAGACATGCACTTCAAGGGCGGTAAAGTTAAATTAACTATCGGGCTGGCCAAGGGCAAGAGAAAGTTCGAGAAAAGAGCTGAGGAAAGCAAACGCGACTGGAAGCGCGAACAACAAAGATTAATGAAAAAGAAGATGAGAAATTAAGAGCCTGCGAGCTTTGAACTACGCAGGCCTTCCTTCAAGATTTCAGAAATTAACGCATTAACTCAAAAATCTTGACAATGTCTTCGGAGTGAAGTTTCTTGAAGTTACCTAAGGTTCCGGGAATCTTGACTGCTTTCTCAGCTAATTCTTTAGGATCCAGATTTTCAGCATGGAGCTCTGCTAATGTAACCGGAGCTCCCATTTCTTTAAAGAAATTCTTTAACGCTGCAATGCCGGCTAATACTGTCTTTTCTTCAGTATCTTCTTTCACTCCCATCACGTTCTGAGCGAACTGGACAAAGCGGGCCGGATTCTCCTTCCAAACATAAGTCATCCAAGCCGGAGTCACTACAGCCAGTCCTTCACCATGTGTAATTGTTTCGTCCCAAGCACTGATCTCATGCTCCATGCCGTGGCATGCCCAGTCTTCCTTCTGTCCCAAGCCGTAGAAACCATTATGTGCAAAGGAGCCGGCCAAACCGATCTGACTCCAGGCCTCGTAATTTTGAGAGTCTTTTCTCAAAATAAGGCCGTTCTTCATGATGCTTCTTAAGGCAGCTTCTGCTTGTCCGGAAATAAAATCCGTATTAGGAGTTTGAGTGAAGTATCTTTCCATGATGTGGCTCATCATGTCTATAACACCGGCTCTAACCTGTTTTGGAGGCAGTGTAAAGAAAAGCTCAGGATTAATAATGCTGGCGAAAGGTCTGACAATGTCGCTGCCGGTTCCGAGCTTTCTACCTTGATGAGAAATAACAATGCGCTTGCTCTGTTCGCTGCCGGCTGCAGGAAGTGTCAAGACACAAGCCACTGGAAGTGCTTTTTTAGGCACAACTCCTTTTTCAAAGAAATCCCAGCCTTCGCCTTCGTACGGAACGCAAATTGCGATAGCTTTAGCTGTATCAATAACGCTGCCTCCTCCGACGGCCACGATTGCTTGAATGTTCTTTTCACGGGCCAAAACTACGCCTTCTTTTACTTTTTCATAAGTTGGATTAGGACGCACGCCGCCGAGCTCAACAAAGTTGATTCCACTCGCTTTTAAACTGGAAGTGACTTTGTCAAGAAGGCCGCTCTTCTTTGCGCTTTGACCGCCGTAAACAACTAAAACCTGTGAATCAGTTCCAACTTTTTCAACTAAAAGAGAACCGATTCTTGTTTCTTGACCACGGCCGAAAAACAATTTTGTTGGGTTATAGAACTCAAAATTTTCCATTTTCTTCTCTTTAAAAGTTATAAAGGAGCGCCGGTGTAAAGCATTGCCCATGCCTCAATAAACTGAGAGGCATAAGGCGGGAGCTCCTCGGGATAGGTAGAAAAATTTCCTTCGGCTAAAAAGCCGGAAATGGCGCCTTGAGCTTGATCTTTAAATAATTTGGAAATGCTGTAGATAACTTCTTCATCATCTCCGATGAGCAAGTCCTTGGCTTGAGGAAGGTGTGCTAAGTTTTCTCTTAAAAAGGCCGCCAGACCATTCGGATTCCAATTTTCAGGACCGACTTCAAAGTGAGGGTTCTTTCCGGTAAATGTATCTCCGAGCCACTGTGCTAAAAAAGCATCTTTTTCCAGCATTTTCTCAGTATCCAGTTCTCCCTGGGCATTGGAAATATGCCGTCTCATCATGTTAATAACGGCTTGGCTGAAAATTGATCTGACAACCTCCAGGTTCACTAAAGAAGGACTTTGAGGAGCCTTTGAACTATGGTCGGGTCTGCATGATCCGCATGTGCCGCATCCTGCCATTTATTGTCTCTCCAAAATAGAACTCCAGCGTTCTAAAAGATCATTCAGAGCTTTAGCTCCATTGGTTTCGATATTGTCCGGATCTTTGGACAATTCATTGATTAATTGATGTACTTCATTAGTGAAGATATAACTGGCAATTTGGAACAAAGCTGTCCTATCTTCCAGGTCTTTCTCACTAAATCCGGTCTTTTTAAGTTCCTCCGCCAATCCGGAACGAATATTTCTTTCAAACTTTTCAGGAGTATTGACGACAGGCTTTTCAAACGCGGGGTTCAGCCCCAATAATGTTGAGGCCATTAATGCCGCTGCCTTCTTATCTGTTTCTACAACCTCACTGCGCGCAACGTTTTTTCTCTGCGCTTCACTCAATCTATTGGCAATTGCATGAGCCTGTGATTGAAAAAGGGCTTTTAATGTCTTTGAGTCATCCAAGCTAGGCAAGCTCGCCTGCTCGGGAGAAAGTTTTTCTTCCATAGCTACGCTCTAATTAGGACAAGACGGTTAGGTAATATTTTCCAAATCTTGTATTGACCGGGAGTCAGAGATTCTCCCGAGGTATATGCAATTTCTGCTTCCCAAACTTTGCCGTCAAATTGAACTTTAGCAAAGCGGTTGTCCATCCATTCGTGAACCACAACTTTCTTGCCAATCTGCCGCTTTAATCGTTCTGAGGCCGGGACCTCATTTCTATCTAAGGAGTTAACTGTCAGCAGAATTGCAAAGAAAAGACCTGAGGACAAAATCAGAATGGCCAATTGAACGAAGACGGAGGTAAAAAACAGACTTGAGAAACCTGCAATGAAACAGGAAGCAGAAATAATTAAAAACAGGATGTTAACGAAATAGAGATCCAACATTCCAATAATCGCTGCTGCAACAAACCAAAAAAATGTCAGACTCATAAATTTCTTCTCATATGCTAAACGGCTGTCGAGCATTCGCTGACAGCCGTTTAAGTATATCTAAATTAGCTTAACTAGAAATATTATTTCTTAGCGGCGGCTAACTTTCTCCAAGTATTGACCACTGTGTCAGGGTTCAAGGAGATGGATTCAATGCCTTCTTCCATAAGCCACTGAGCCAGATCCGGATGGTCGGAAGGACCTTGACCGCAAATACCAACGTAAGCACCTTTTTCACGGCAAGCTTTGATTGCCATCGAAAGAAGCTTCTTAACAGCAGGATCGCGCTCATCAAAGAAGTGAGCAATCAAGCCAGAGTCGCGGTCCAATCCAAGTGTAAGCTGAGTCAAGTCGTTGGAGCCGATGGAGAATCCATCGAAGTATTCCAAGAACTGTTCAGCCAAAACGGCGTTGCTTGGGATTTCACACATCATGTTCAGACGCAAACCGTTCTTACCGCGCTTAAGTCCGTGTTCTTCCAATCTGTCGTTGACTTCTTTAGCTTCTCTGAGAGTTCTGACAAACGGAATCATGATTTCAACATTAGTCAGACCCATTTCATCGCGAACCTTCTTCAATGCTTCGCATTCCATTGCGAAACATTCTTTAAAGTCGTCAGAAACATAACGGCTTGCACCGCGGAAGCCAAGCATTGGGTTCTCTTCTTCCGGTTCATACTGCTTGCCGCCGACTAACTTACGGTACTCGTTGCTCTTGAAGTCAGACATTCTGACGATAACTTTCTTCGGCCAGAATGCGGCACCGATAGTAGCAACACCCTCAGCAAGTTTTTCTTTAAAGAATTCACGCGGACTTGCATAGCCTGCGCTGGCTTCTTCTACTGCTTTCTTCAAGTCTTCAGGAAGATTCGGATAATCTAAGCAGGCCTTCGGGTGAATTCCGATATTGTTGTTGATGATGAACTCTAAACGAGCCAAACCAACACCCTTGTTAGGAATGCTCTGGAATTCGAAAGCAAGCTGAGGATTGCCCACGTTCATCATGATCTTGACCGGGCATTCCGGAAGTTCACCTTGCTTAACTTCTTTAATTTCGTACGGAACTAAACCGTTGTAAATGTAACCTGTATCGCCTTCTGCGCAAGAAACGGTAACTTCTTGGTCGTCTTTCAGAATTTCTGTGGCGTTGCCGCATCCGACTACGGCTGCGATACCCAATTCACGAGCAATAATAGCTGCGTGGCAAGTACGGCCGCCGCGGTTTGTAACGATAGCAGAAGCCTTCTTCATGACCGGTTCCCAGTTAGGGTCTGTCATGTCAGTAACAAGGATATCTCCCTCTTGAACCAAATGCATCTGTTCAGGACCGTCAACAATCTTGACCTTACCGGAGCCAATCTTCTGACCGATAGCACGGCCGGTTACTAAAACTTCGCCCTTTCCAAGGAGAACGAATTTTTCCTGAACGTCTTGGGATTTCTGACGAGACTTAACTGTTTCCGGGCGAGCCTGGAGAATATAGAGTTTGCCGTCGATACCGTCTTTGCCCCATTCAATATCCATCGGGCGACCATAATGCTTTTCAATGATTCTTGCGTACTTAGCAAGTTCAATGATTTCGTTGTCATTCAAAGCAAACTTCTTGCGTTCAGCTTCCGGAACGTCAACGACCTTAACGGATCTTCCGGAGGCTTTGTCAGTATCGAAGACCATTTCGATCTTCTTGCTTCCAAGTACCTTACGGATGATTGGGAAATTGCCTTGCTCAAGCATTGGCTTATGAACAAAGTATTCGTCCGGATTAACGGCACCCTGAACAACTGTTTCGCCTAAACCGTAGCTAGCGGTAATAAAGACAACCTGATCAAAGCCGCTTTCTGTATCCATTGTGAACATAACGCCGGCGCAGCCTTTGTCAGAGCGAACCATTCTTTGAACGCCTGCGGACAATGCAACTACGGAGTGATCAAAACCTTTGTGAACACGGTATGAAATAGCTCTGTCGTTATAAAGAGAAGCAAAAACTTCTTTCATACGGGCAAAAACTTGGTCGATTCCGACGACGTTGAGGAATGTTTCCTGCTGACCGGCAAAAGAAGCATCCGGCAAGTCCTCAGCTGTAGCGGAGGAACGAACGGCAACGGAAATCTGTTCTTGATCGCCTTTGAGCCATTCATAATGTTCACGAATTTCTTTCTCTAACTGTGCAGGGAAAGGAGCCTCTTCAATCCATTGGCGGATTTCAGCGCCGGCTTTTGCCAATTCCTTGACATCATCAACATCTAAAGTCTTTAATCTTTCTTCGATTCGCTTATCTAATCCGCCTTCTTTAAGAAATACTCTGAAAGCCTCAGCTGTGGTAGCAAAACCATCAGGAACACGAATACCTGCTTCTGTAAGCTGACTTAAAAGTTCGCCTAAAGACGCATTCTTACCGCCGACGATTTCAACGTCGGACATACGTAATTTGCTAAAGGGGATGACAAAACGTCCTTGTTGCATTTTTACCTCTAAAAGGTTTAGGAAAATTTGGTAAATTTTAACTTTATTTCCTTATCTTTGTGGAAATTCCTTGTAAACACAAATTGGGCTGAAAATGACAACCGAAGAAACACCTTCTCAAAATAGTGAGCACATTAGAACCGTCTTTTTTGTTTCAGACGCTACGGCTATTACGGCAGAAACTTTAGCTAATTCCGTCTTAGCTCAGTTTCACGGTTTGAAATATTCCCGTTACCGCATGCCCTTTATCAATACAGTGGATAAAGCTAAAGAAGCTGCATTAAAAATCAATGAGGTAGGTAAAGAGACCGGAATTCGTCCTCTGGTATTCTCTACATTGGTGGCCAGAGAATTGGCCTCCACATTCAACGAATACTGCAATGCATTTGTCATTGAATTATTTAGATCTTTCGTTGGACCTTTAGAAAGAGAACTGGGTATTCCAAGCGACCATTCCGTTGGAAAGAGTCATGAAATTGGAGACCAAGAAAGATACAACCGCAGAATTGATGCAATCAATTACACTTTAGCTCATGACGACGGCCAGACAAACAATGGCTTAGATCAAGCCGATGTCATCTTAGTCGGGGTTTCTCGCAGCGGTAAGACTCCAACTTCTCTTTACCTGGCCATGCAATACGGAATCAAAGCTGCAAACTATCCTTTAATTCCTGAAGATTTTGAGCGTGGCGTCCTGCCTCCCGCTTTAGAGGCTCACAAGAACAAGGTATTCGGATTATCAATTTCACCGCAAAGATTGTCTCAAATAAGAAACGAAAGAAGACCTGACTCTAAATATGCCTCTCTGGAAAATTGTCAATATGAAACGAGAGAAGCGGAACAAATGATGTGGAGAGAAGGAATTCCTTTCCTTTCTTCTACATCTAAGTCTATTGAAGAAATCTCTGCCACGATTCTATTGAAACTTAAAATCAAAGCAGACCCGCATATGGGAATGTAAATTTAGAATTTTCGACGAGCCTCATTTTCGAGGCTCTTTTGTTTTGTCTAGGAAAATTAAGCCTCACGTCGTCTCTTTTGTTCAAAAAGACACACTGTCGCAGCCATCGCAACGTTAAGAGACTCCACTGCCGGATTCAAAGGAATAATCAGACGTTTGTCAGAGAGCTTTAGGGTTTCCTCACTGACGCCTTGGCCTTCATTTCCAAATACCCAAATGGTTCTCTGACCGTTCTCACCCCATAAGCTGTTAAACAAAGACTGACCGCCTCGTGCATCTGCTACTAAGCAAACATTCTTCGTCTGTTCTTTGATATCTTCTAGGGATAGAGAGGTAAAAATCCTCATTCGAAAATGTGCGCCCATCCCCGCTCTCAGCACTTTTGGCGACCATGGATAGGCACTGTTTTTACTTACTGCCAAATTAGAAACATCGGAGGCAAGAGAACTTCTGGCAATTGTTCCTACGTTGCCCGGATCCTGCACGTCATCAAGAAATACCCAATCGGAGTCCTGAGGTATCTCCGGCTCAGAAGGAATTCGAATCAGACAAAGAATCCCTGCGCTCTCTTCAACAGGACAGACTTTATTAAAAACGCCCTGACTAAACTCGTAATGCTTTATAGAAGAATCATGCAATTGAGACAAAATCTCTGAAATTTCGCTCTTCTCATGCGCCCCCTCTTTGATGACTACTGCCTTGATAAGATCTTGACGATGAATTAGTTCTTTAGCCAAATGGACCCCCTCGGCAATCGTCAAACCTTCTTTCTTACAAAACCGATTTGACTGATTAAGCCTTTTGAGCTGTTTCACTAATTCATTATTTTCAGATGTGATTAACTGCATCTTCCACTCCTTTACTATTTGAGCGGGTTAGAACATTGGTTACCGGACGGAACGTCTTTCTATGAATCTCACAGGCGCCGAACTTTTCCAAAGCCTCTAAATGTTCTTTTGTTCCGTACCCCATATGATGCTCAAAACCATACTGCGGATATTTCTCTGCGTACTCAAGCATCAACCGGTCACGATAAGTCTTAGCCAAGATTGATGCGGCCGAAATTTCAGGAATAATGTCATCTCCGCCGATAATCGGTTCGCTTCGGTAATTCCAGCGGGGAAGCCGGTTTCCGTCAACAAGAACGAAATCCGGCTGCGGATTCAATCCTTCAACAGCCCTTTTCATAGCTAAGAAGGTAGCTTGCAGAATGTTGAGAGAGTCGATTTCTTCTACGGAAGCAGTCCCGATTGCCCAGCAGAGAGCTCCTTTTTTAATTTTGGCTTCGAGATCATTTCTTTGATGTTCGTTCAACTTTTTAGAGTCTCGAACATGTTCTACAGGATGAGCTTTTTGAAAGATGACGGCCGCCGCTACCACGGGACCGGCCAAAGGCCCCCTTCCCGCTTCGTCTACTCCGCAGAGTAAATCTTCATCAAAAGAATCAAAAAGATAGCCCATTAGCTTTTGTGCAAAACTTTCGCAATAGCTTCGGAAGCAAGTTTAGGTGTATCTCGAAGCAGAGAATGATGCATTTCAGTAAAAACATCACGAAGCATTTCAGCTCTGGTAGGCTCAAGTGCATGCAAGATATGAGACGCCAAGATATCAGGATTGCAGAACATCTGCACGCACTCGGGAACCAAAGTCTTTTGCGCAAGAATATTTGGGAGGCTGATCCACTTCGTCTGGCCCTTTGAAAGAATAAGCATAGCCGAAAGAGCAGGCATGGCATAACCGACAACTAAAGGCTTTTTGTAGAGAGCGGCTTCCAGCGTTGCCGTACCGCTTGCCACTAGAATGGCGTCAGATGATTCCATTGCCTTATGAGAATTTCCTAAGGTCAATACCGTTGCCTCTTTGACTTTCGGGAAAGTATCCAAAATTTTGGAAATTTCCGCCTTTCTTGCCTCATCAGCGGCCGGAACAATAAATTTAACCGACGGATCTGATTTCAGGATCACATCGCAGGCGCCAAAAAATTGAGGACCGCACCATTTGATTTCATCCTTTCGGCTCCCGGGAAGAACTGCCACTACAGGGCCCTGAACAGGAAGCCCCAGCTCTCTTCTTGCTTCTTCCGTCTTAGGCTCTAACGGAATCAGACGTGCCAGAGGGTGGCCGATATAAGTACTGGGAATGTCTGCCTTATCAAAAATCTCTTTTTCAAAAGGGAAGATCAGTAAAAGATGATCAACAGCTCGTTTGATTTGGTGAATACGATTAGGACGCCATGCCCATACTGCAGGCGCAACCATATGAATTACAGGAACTCCCTTTGATTTAGCTCTTTCTTCAATAGCTAAATTAAAGTCAGGTGCATCTACTCCAATAAAGGCGTTAGGAGGCATTTTGGTCACACGCTTCAACATCTGAGAACGAATCTTTAAGATTCTCGGCAGATGCTTGATGACTTCGATATAACCTCTAACTGAAAGGTCTTTTGCGTGAAACCAAGGAGTAAGACCGGACTGAATCATCCGGTCTCCGCCGATGCCGTCCATTTCAATTTCAGGAAATTCCTGCATCACGGACGGCAGTACTTCGGATGCCAGGAAATCTCCGCTATTTTCCCCGGCTGACCAAATAATGTTGGGTGCAGGCAGTTTCTCCATTACCTTGCCAAACCTCTGGGAGAAGTTTCCATAAATTCTCTCATTGTGTCAGCAACCATGACCGACTGCGGGTCTGTTATTTCAGCGCATAAAGTCTTGATAGCTTCTGATGCCTCTGAAACATTCAAATTGCTTCTGAAAATCAATTTATAGACCTCTCTCGCAGTATGGATAGCATCGCGAGAGTAACCATGGCGTTTCATGCCTTCAATATTGACGCCGAAGGGAGCTCCGGGATAGCCTTGATAATTACAGAAAGGCAAAACGTCTTGTCTCATCATGCTGCCGCCGCTGAGCATCGCTCCGCGGCCGATGCGCACGAACTGATGAATACCGGACTGGCCGCCTATGATGGCATCGTCACATACCACTACGTGGCCGGCCAAACCGACGTTATTAGCAATAATCGTGTTGTTACCGACTCTGCAGTCGTGCGCAATATGCACGTTTGCCATCAGCAGATTGTTGCTGCCAACTTCCGTCAGACCTTTGTCCTGGACAGTACCAACGGAAAGTGTGCAGTGTTCACGGATAACGTTGTTGTCTCCAATTACCAAGCAGGTGTCTTCGCCTTTGTATTTTTTATCCTGGGGCTCAATGCCTACAGCAGCAAATGCATAGAACTTGTTATTAGAGCCGATAGTGGTCTTGCCGGTTACGACAATATGACTCTGAAACCAGCAGCCATCGCCGATTTTGACTTCCGGACCGATAGTACAAAACGGACCCACATAGACAGAATCTGCAAGTTCTGCACGCGGATCAACAATAGAAGTCGGATGAATTTGCGCCATAGAGATTTTCCAAAAAATTATCTTGAGGCCTTATAAGAGCACATCATGTCAGCACAAGCTGCTAAAACGCCGTCAACTGTAGCATCGCAGTGCATTTTGATCATACCCGCTTTCTCTCTAAGGAAAGTGCATTCAAAACGGAGCTGATCGCCGGGGATGACGACACGTTTGAATCTGGCGTTATCGATAGCTGCGAAATAGAAGAGCTTGTTCGGATCTCTTTCGCCGCCCATGCGTGCAAAAGCCAGCATTGCACAGGCTTGAGCCATCGCTTCAATGATTAAGACACCAGGCATTACAGGGACGCCCGGGAAGTGGCCGGTAAACTGGGGTTCGTTTACAGTAACGTTCTTAATTGCAATTAACTTGTCTACACCGTTTGTTTCTAAAACTCTGTCAACCAGAAGGAACGGATAACGGTGAGGCAGAAGCCTCATAATGTCATTGATATCTTGCATTGCTTACTCAGTTTTATTTAATGAATCTAACTTTGCTTCAACTCGCTTGAGGGATCTTCTCATTTCCGGCAAACGTTTGATAACAGAAAGAATGTTAAAGAATTCTTTATGGGGCAAAGCAGGCATATATCCTGCGTAGTATCCCGGGGTGTCAATTGTACCTGGAACTCCGGCACCGCCTCCGATAATTGTACCTGCAGGAACCGACAAATGACCTGCAAATCCGGCGCCGCCTCCGGCTTGACAGTTATCGCCAATCGTAGTGCTTCCTGCCATCCCTACTCTTCCGGAAAGAACAACGTTATTGCCGACTTTACAGTTGTGGCCAATCATAACCAAGTCATCAATCTTGGTACCGTTTCCGATAGTAGTATTGTTCAAAGCACCGCGGTCAATACAAGTGTTAGCGCCGATTTCAACATCGTCTCCTGTCACAACTGTGCCAACCTGCGGAATCTTTACATACATCTTATCCAACGGAGCAAATCCAAATCCGTCAGCCCCGATAACTGCCCCGGAATGGATAACGTTTCTGCGTCCAATCTTGCATCCGTAGTAGATGTTGACGTTCGGATAAAGATGTGTTCCTTCACCAATTTCAACGCCTTCGGAAATGACGGAATTTGCGCCGATCCAAGCTTTTGCACCAATCTTTGCACCGGCTTTGATAACTACACCGGGCTCAACGGTAGCCGTCGGATCAACGACAGCGCCGTCTTCAATAGTAGCTTTTGGGCTGATTCCCGGTTCAGGCTTGACTTCAGGAAGCATGACTTGGAGAGCGTAGGCAAACCAAGCGTACGGATTTTTTGTAATAACGGTGATTCTTTCCGGGTCTTTATCGCCCCAAATAGCGTGCTTGTCTTCTTCAGTCAGAACAAGAGCCGTAGCTTTGCAGTTCTTTGCCTCTTCTCTGTACTTCGGAGAAGCCAAGAAAGCAACGTCTCCGTGGCCTGCGGTCTCCAAAGGAGCAATCATATTGATTTTTTCATTCTGGCCATTAGCAGAGATGGTACTAAGCAACGTATCGTTGCTTAACTCTTTAATACGATCGACTAAGTCAATCAGAGTAATTGGCCCTGTTTTATGAATCATGATTTAGAACCTCTAAAAAGAATCTTTTGCATTCAACTTAATGTCGTGCAAAGTTGAAACATCCGTTACTGAAAGACATAAGCCGAGGGAAGCCCCCGGCTTTATACACAATTGGCAGACAAGAGTCTGCCAATTGGTGAGAATTACTTGAGTTCTTTAAGAACTTCGTCCGTTATATCAATCTTCGGATTAACGTAGATGGCTTCTTGAAGAATTAAGTCATATTTTTCACGCTGAGCGATGTTCTTAATGACTGTATTAGCTTGACGCAAAAGCTTCTGGAGTTCTTCGTTGCGTCTCTGATTAAAGTCTTCTCTGAGCTCTCTTTGACGTCTCTGGAAGTCTCTGTCACGTTCGCCGAGGTCTCTCTGCTTACGGATTCTTTCCTGCTCGGTCATTGTGGAAGCGTTCTTTTCGAATCTTTCGATGTCGCTCTTAAGTCTCTGACCGGCTGCATTAATGTCTTTGTCGCGTTTAGAGAATTCTTGCTCCAACTTCTTGCTGGCTGCTTGGGCAGCAGGAGAGTCACGAAGAATAACTTCTGTATTTACAACACCAATCTTCATTTCAGCAGCTTGGACGGCTGTTGCACCAACTGCAAAAAGTGAAGAAACCAATGCGAGTGTTAACAATTTTTTTTGCATGAATATTATCTCCAACACAATTATTGAATTGTGCCATAAATATTAGAAGCCTGTTCCGATTTGGAACTGGAATCTTTCAAGTTCGTCGTTATCTTTCTTGTTAAGAGGTATTGCGAAACTCAACTTAAGCGGACCCATCGGTGAAATCCAAGCTAGACCAAAACCTACGGAGTATCTGAGATCACCGAAGTCTAGCTTATCTTTCTTGTATCTAACAGTACGGTTAGCACCTGAGCCAATATACTCGGCTTTTCGGCCCCAAACCCATCCGCCGTCCAAGAAGGTAAACATTCTCAAAGTTCTATCAGCACCCGGTATCGGCGTCAAGAGTTCGAGCGAGAAGTTGAACTTTCTATTACCACCGGAAGCATCACCGTCAGAATCTCTAGGTCCGAGAGAAGAAGATTCAAAACCTCTGACAGAACCGATACCGCCGCCGTAGAAGTTCTTGAAGAACGGATATGGTTTGCCGGCATATCCGTCTCCATAGCCGATTTCAGTATTAAAGGCAAAAGTAATGGACTTAGTAACCGGAACGAATTGCTGGAATTGATAAGTCGCACGGTAGTACTTCAGGTCTAAAACCGGCAGAGAAACTTCACCGAACAATCTCTGGTAACGGCCTCTTGTCGGAGCCAACACATTGTCTCGACTATCCCTTGACCATCCTAATGTAGCAGCAACAGATTTCGGTTTGTCGCCGTAATCACGCACATATTCCCAATATCTTTGAGGAGCCCTGCTTCCGACCTTAACATCGGTCATTTCAACTTTGCCGCCTAAGAAGATTTGGTCATTTTCGGTAATTGGAATACCGTAGGTAACACCGGCACCATAGGTCTCGTACTTAACGTCGTCAGTAATTTCGAGCTCATCCAGGTCCATACGTCTGTCGTAAATTTCGAAAGACTGGCTGATGCCGGAAGTAGTAATGTACGGCTGAGTGAAGGTCGCAGCATAAGTGCGAGTACTCTTAGACGTATTGACTTCAACGGATAAAGAATTACCGGTACCGAAAATATTGTTTTGAGCAAAACCACCGCTCAAAATAATACCTTCTGAAGTGGAGTAACCGGCACCTAAAGAGATATTACCGGTCGGTCTTTCTTTAACCTTCACTTCCAAATCAACTTCGTCCGGAGATCCTGTTACAGGATGGGGCTCGGCTGTAACGGTTTCGAAGAAACCAAGTCTGTCGATTCTGTCTCTTGAAACTGCAACCTTATCGCTGTCAAACCAGCTGGATTCATACTGTCTGACTTCACGGCGAATAACTTCATCGCGAGTTCTGGTATTGCCGGTAATGTTGACTTTACGAACGTACACTCGGCGCCCCGGGTCAATGGTATAGACCAAGGAAACTTCATCGCTGTTAGCACCCTCTGTTAAGGGCTCCGGAGTGGCACGCGCAAAGGCATAGCCTAAAGTAGAAAGCTTGTCGATAAACTTTTTGCTCAGCTCATTAACTTCAGAAGCGTTGTAAACACTTCCCGGCTTAATATCAATTAAAGACTCAAATTCCGGTTCCAACCCAAGCATATCGCCTGTCAAGCGTATATCTTTGATTTTGTACTTTTTACCTTCAGAAACGTTAATGGTGACATAAATACTGGATTTATCCGGGCTGACGGAAACTTGAGTAGAGTCAATTCTGAAATCCAGGTATCCGTTGTTGTTATACAAAGCTCGAATAGCGTCTAAGTCAGCCTGCAGTTTTTCTCTGGAGTACTGATCGCGTTTGGTGTACCAAGAGAACCAGTTAGGCGTGCCTAACTGCATTTCGTCACGCAAATCGCCTTCGTCGTAAACAGTGTTGCCGAAAAAGCGGATTTGCTGAATCTTCGAAACGTTTCCTTCATCAACGTCAATATTGACACGGACCCTGTTTCTTTCTAACGGAGTGACGGTAGTCTTGATTTCAACTGCATAACGACCGCGAGCCAAATATTGTCTTCTCAATTCCTGAGTGGCTCTCTCCAGAGTGGAGCGGTCAAAAATCATGCCTTCAGCAAGTCCGACGTCTCTCAACGATTTTTCAACGCCTTTTTTATCGAATTCCGAAATGCCGGTTGTAGCAATACCCGCAACAGTAGGACGTTCCTGAATACGAACAACTAACACATTGCCGTCCATATCCAGCTCGATGTCGCGGAACATCCCGGAAGCATAGAGAGAACGCAAGGCCTCAGCACCTAATTCCGGTGTGTAGGTATCGCCTACTCTAATCGGCAAGTGAGAAAACACGGTACCTGCTTCTGTACGTGAAATTCCTTCTAGTCTTATGTCTTTAATCACATGTCCTTGAGCAAAAGGCGAAGACATCGCCAGAGAGACCAGACAAGCGCAGACTGTTTTTTGAGGTATTCTCATCATGTTAAAAGAATTATTAAATTTTTAGTTTGTAAATCAAGGCATTAAACGATTTAAGTCGTTGAATAAAGCTAAAAACATTAAACCGCATAACACCGCGATTCCAACCTTCTGGGCCGCCATTTGTACTCTTTCAGAGACCGGGCGCCCCGTCACTATTTCAACGGAATAATACAGGAGATGGCCGCCGTCTAACATAGGAATAGGTAGCAGATTTAATATTCCTAAGCTAATAGAGACAAGCGCCAAAAACGAAATAAACGGCTCCAACCCTAGGCGGGCTGTCTGTCCCGCGTAATCCGCAATGGTAACCGGGCCGGAAATATTTTTTACGGATACTTCACCGGTCAGCATTTTCCAAATCATTTCAACGGAAAATACCGCCGTATCCCAAGTTTTCTTAGCTCCTTCCCAAACGCTTCTAAAAAGGCCGTACGAAACGGTAGTCTTGGGTAGATCCACTCCGAAAACCGCTCCGATCCTGCCGATTTGTTTCCCGTTTTCATCTTCAACAGCCAAGGGAGTGAAAGTTACATCGTGTTTCTTCCCGTCCGCAGACAAAACAGTAAAAGTAGCTTCTCTATTCGGATACTCTCTAATGAGATTTACCAGCTGTTTGATATCTGTGATCTTTTTTCCATCAATGGCAAGAACGGTGTCTCCCTTCTTTAAACCAGCTTTTTCAGCAACTGATCCGGAAACGAAATCTCGAATGTAAGGATCTCCGACTTTTAACTCAACACCTAAATCAGCAAAAGAATCTTTACCCGGTTCCTCTTCTTCGAGCTTCAATCCAGCAAGGTCAATTCTTTTTTCACGGACGTTTCCATCGGAAGATTCGACCTCAAGATTAATTACCTGCCCGGCATGCTTAAGCATTTCCAAGCGCATATCACTGAAAGTACCGACAGGTTTTCCGTCAACAGCGAGAATTTTATCTCCGTCCTCAATGGCGGCATAAGCAGCCGGAGTTCCCTGCAAAGGTGCCTTAACAACCGGAAGAAGATCGGTAGTACCGACAAAGAAAATGATCGAGTAAAGGAGAATCGCTAAAAGTAAGTTAGATGCAGGCCCGGCGGCAACAATGGCAAATTTCTGCCACACATTTTTTGAGTTGAAAGTTCTCTTAGCGTCTTCAGGCTTGATAGGCAGGCACGACTCATCTCTCTCATCAAGCATGCGGACATATCCGCCGAGAGGTATGGCAGATACTCTCCACTCGACTTGATCCGGGTCTTTGGGATTCTTCCAAACAAAAAGAGGTTTTCCAAAACCTATGGAGAAATTAAGGACTTTTACGCCGCACTTTCGAGCGACCCAATAATGACCAAACTCATGAATAACAACTAAAATTCCTAAAGTAACGGCAAACGCAAGAAGCGTTGTCAACAAATTCAACTTCTACTCTCCTGTATAACCACTGATGTATTCTTGAGTCAGAATTCTTGCCTCTTTGTCGGCCTCCAAAACATCCTCTAATGACTTCGGAGCTTGTTCAGAAGCGCTGAGCATCATGACTTCACAGATTTTAGGAATATCTATAAACCGTATCTTCCCTTTCAAGAAATTCTCAACGGCAATCTCATTTGCGGCATTGAGCATGATGCAGCTGCAGCCTCCACGTCTGAGCGCTTCATAGGCGTACGCTAATTGAGGGAATCTCTTGGTATCGGGTTTTTCAAAGGTCAGCTCATGAATGGAGGAAAAATCCAGAGGCTTTACGCCGGCATTTAAGCGTTCCGGATAGCCGAGGCAATATGCAATAGTATTACGCATATCCGGCGCTCCCAACTGAGCTAAAACCACCCCATCCTCGTACTGAACCATGGAATGAATAATACTTTGGGGATGAACCACGACATCTATCCGATCTTCGGGAGTATCAAAAAGCCACCTTGCTTCAATAACTTCTAAACCCTTGTTCATCAATGTAGCACTGTCGACGGTAATCTTTTTGCCCATAGACCAATTCGGATGATGGGTTGCCTCTTCGACTGTCACCGTGGAAAGATCCATGCGTTTGCGGAACGGCCCTCCTGAAGCAGTCAAAATAATACGGTGGCTTTGGCGCATTTTTTCAGAGGCGCTTTCCAAACATTGAAAAACCGCATTATGTTCGCTGTCAACGGGAAGCAGTTGTGCTCCGTACGCTTTAATGGTGTCCATCAATAGCCGGCCTCCGCACACTACGCTTTCTTTATTGGCTAAAAGAAGACGTTTCCCTGCCTTCGCAGAAGCGAAAGTAGAGGCAATACCTGCCGCCCCGACAATTGCACCGACAACGATTTCTGCTTTGGGATCGGCAGCCTCTTCTACGATAGCTTTTTCTCCGGCTTTAGCTATGGTCTTTAATTGACGGGCCCTAAGGGCTTCTTGAAGCTCCCCAAATAGTCGGGAGTCACCGATCACAGCTACTTCCGCATTTGTTTTTTTAGCCGCATCGGCTAATTTCTGGACATTGGAATAAGCTGTAACTGCTCTAACAGCAAACTTTTCGGGATACCTATTTAAAACATCAATGGTGCTGGTGCCTATGGAACCGGTTGCTCCAAGAATTGAGACTTTTTTCATCTAATTACAAACCTTGGATAAAAAGCAAAATAAAGACGGCTAAAGGAAGTACGGCAAACTGGGCATCCAATCTGTCGTAAACACCTCCGTGTCCGGGAAGCAAATTGCTCGAATCTTTTACTCCGGCAGTACGTTTTACTGCGCTTTCGAAAAGGTCTCCGGCAATAGAGAAAAGAACGGTAATGAACAAAATGGCAGCTGAAGCAAACACAGTCAGCTTAGAAATAATAGTGTTTGTCCAGAACGGGGCTTGCGGAGCAACGGCATACAAAACGTAACTCAGAACAAGAACACAAATGACTGCGGTAAAAGCTCCCGACCATGTTTTCTTGGGACTAATTCCGGTAGCCATCTTAGGGCCTTGTAAGGCGCGTCCGCCAAAGTATGCTGTAATGTCAGCAACCCAGACGATAGCCAAAACGGAGATCATATAGACGGCACCGAACTCGCGGTATAAGAACATTAACGAGAACCAAGCGCAAGGAACAAAAATTAGAGCCGAAAGCCATGCCAAAGGATTCGGAACGTTCCAGCCGGACATTCTCTTAAAGAAAACTACACAGGTTATAACCGTCCAAATGACAGTACCGACAGAAGAAATAATAAGCAGACCGTTTCCCGACTGAAGCATATTCACATCAATCGGCTGGAACATTTCGAGCCAGTAGAAAAATACAGCTGCTACGAAGCCGATCAGAAGGCACAGAGCGTTATTCCATTTTGCCAAGCGCAGCCACTCCCAGAGACAGGCTCCCATGGCGATAGCTGCAACTGCCGTAAAAGCCCATGGGCCCATCCACAAGGCCGCGATGATGACGATAAATAAAATAACAGCCGTAATTATTCTTTGCCTAAGCATGTTATTACCTCCTATTTATTGGCATTTTTCTCCGAGATTTGCTCTGAGGTCTTACCAAAGCGTCTTTCTCTTGATGCGTACCACAATAATGCTTCTTTAAATTCTTTTTTACCAAAATCCGGCCACAAAACGGAGGTAAAGTAGAGCTCACTATAGGCAAGCTCCCACAAGAGAAAATTACTAATGCGGCTTTCAGAACTGGTTCGGATAAAAAGGTCTACGTCTCCTGAGTCTCCGATTTGAAGATTTCTTGCAAAAAGTTCTTCAGTAACATCTTCAGGAGCTACGCCTTTCTTCATCATTGCTTTACAAGCTTCAATGATTTCCCACCTGCCGCCGTAATTGACGCAAATATTGAGCGTCAAACCCGTATTGTTTTCTGTCAGCTTATGCGATTCTGCAATTTTTTTCTGCAGCTCTTCCGGAAAACGAGAGAGGTCGCCGACCATACGAATACGGACATTGGCCTTGTGCAGAGCAGAGGTTTCTTTTGCCAAAGACGTCAGAAACAAGTTCATGAGAGCAGAGACCTCATCTGCTGGCCGATTCCAGTTCTCACTAGAAAAAGCAAACAAAGAAAGATGCCGGACACCTGATTCAGCGGCCGCTTGAATAACGGCTCGGACAGAATCCACACCTTTTTTATGACCTGCTACGCGAGGAAGAAAACGTTTTTTTGCCCATCTTCCATTGCCATCCATGACAACAGCCACGTGGCGTGGAATCGCTTCACGTGGCTGAGCGGATAATTCTTTTATATCCATAATCGAAAGAAATTAAACAGTCATAATTTCTTTTTCTTTTTCAGCAACTAACTTATCAACTTCAGTGATGTATTTGTCAGTTAACTTTTGAATTTCTGTTTCGGCTCTTCTCTGTTCATCTTCAGAGATTTCTTTTTCTTTAACTAAGGCAGCAATCTTGTTGTTAGCGTCTCTTCTAAGATTTCTAACGGCAACCTTCGCTTCTTCACCTTCTCCGCGGACGACTTTTGTAAGGTCGCGTCTTCTTTCTTCAGTAAGAGGAGGCATCGGAACTCGAATGATGTCACCGGAAGTAGCAGGATTCAAGCCAAGATCGGAGTTACGAATAGCTTTTTCAACCACTGCAACCATTTTCTTTTCCCACGGCTGAACGGTAATTGTTCTGGCATCGGCCAAACCGAGCTGAGCCACCTGAGAGATTGGTGTGGGTGAACCGTAGTAGTCAACAGTGATATGTTCAAGAAGACCTGTGTGAGCACGGCCGGTGCGAATCTTCATGAAGTTTTCTTTGAGCGTAGCAATAGTACGCTGCATATGATGTTCAGATTGAGAGTAAATATCTTTTGTGGACATAGTTAACCCATTAAAAATCTTGTTGTTTCCCTTGAGGGAATCTGCGTTTTAAAAAATGAAAGCTAATTTATTAAGTTTACCACGAGAGAGAAATAACCATTCCGGAAAAATTGCTCTAAAACATTTGATTACGGGCACCTTGCAGAAAAGCTTTGTTCACCAGCAGATTCCATCCTCAGTTCTTTCTTTTTTCGAAGCACTTCATCAAAATTTCCAGCGAAGGAGCTCTGTTTTGGAAGGGGAAAAATTTTGGAGCTCTTCTTTCCTGCGTGCAAGGCATTGAAAAAAGAACTCCGAAATTGAAAAAGGCCTTGAAAAAATCAAAGCCTTAAAGTTTTTTAGACGTGAACTAAAGTTCCTTCATCTTCTCCGAGAACAACGCGTTTTAATGCGCCCGGATTGTGAAGATTGAAGACTCTAATCGGCATCTTTTGGTCGCGACATAAAGTAAATGCTGTCGCGTCTAAGATCTTTAACTTCTTCTGAATAGCTTCATCAAAAGTCAAGCTCTTAAACATCTTAGCAGTCGGATCTTTTTTCGGATCTGCGGTAAAGACGCCGTCTACCTGAGTAGCTTTCAAAACCACTTCAGCACCGATTTCAATACTGCGCAAGGCAGCAGCGGTATCGGTTGTGAAGAACGGGTTGCCGGTTCCGGCCGCGAAAATCACCACTCTGCCCTTTCTTAAGTGGCTGAGAGCTTTGCCGCGAATGTACGGTTCGGCAACCTGATCAATGTCCAAAGCACATTGAACACGTGTTTCAACGCCTTCATTTCTGAGGCAGTCTTGAAGAGCCATTGCATTCATGCAAGTGGCCAGCATACCCATGTAGTCGCCTGTAGCGCGATCCATACCGGTACTGCCGAGAGCAACACCGCGGAAGATGTTGCCCCCGCCGACGACGATGGCTAATTCCACACCCAAATCAACGATGCTCTTAACCTCTCCGACAATGGCTCTAAGCGTATCGCGATTGATACCGAAAGCCGCGTTGCCCATCAAGGCCTCGCCGGAAAGTTTGAGAAGGATTCTCTTATATTTAGGTGTTTCGTTTTCAGCCATCATAGTCTCCTAAAAATTAAGCACGTGCAGCGGCGGCCTGAGCAGCGACTTCAGCAGCGAAGTCGTTAGAACGCTTTTCCATACCTTCGCCAACAACGAACAAGGCGAATGCAGCAACTTCAGCTTTGTGTTCCTTAAGAAGCTGGCTGACAGTCTTCTTGTCGTCCTTAACGAACGGTTGAGACATAAGTGTAACTTCTTTGAGGAACTTGTTGACAGAACCTTCTGCAATACGTGCAATCATTTCTTCAGGCTTGCCGTTTTCGCGGGCCTTTTCAGAAGCGACGCGGCGTTCTTTTTCAATCAATTCAGGATCAACGCCTTCAGCATTTAATGCTTTTGGCTTGGAAGCAGCAATGTGCATTGCAACATCATGAGCAACTTCGTCGTCACCGCCAACGATATCAACGATAGCGCCGATCTTGGCACCACCGTGGATGTAGTTGTGGAGTTTGCCCTTAGCTGTGAGAAGCTGGAAGCGGCGGATAGAAATGTTTTCGCCAATCTTGCCGATAAGAGCTTTACGAATAGCTTCTACTGTAGAACCGTTGAGCGGGAGTTCAGACAAGGCAGCCAAATCAGCCGGCTTAGCTTCAGCAATCAACTTAGCAATGTCATTTGCGAAAGCGATGAAATCAGCGTTCTTGGCAACGAAGTCTGTTTCAGAGTTCAGTTCAACGATAGCACCGGTAGTCTTTGGCTCGTCGATATAGATAGCAACTACGCCGTCAGCTGTTACACGGGAAGCAGCCTTAGTAGCTTTGTTGCCAAGCTTAACGCGAAGAATTTCTTCAGCTCTGGCCATATCGCCTTCAGCCTCTGTAAGAGCTTTTTTGCACTCCATCATCGGGGCATCAGTCTTTTCACGGAGTTCTTTAACCATTGCGGCACTAATAGCAGCCATTATGTTTATCCTTTAAGTAAAAGTTTTAAAAGAAAGGGGCTGAATACGCCCCCTCCTAGTTAGATTGCTAAGATTGATTACTGAGCAGGAGCTTCTTCAACTTGAACTTCTTCTACGAAGTCTTCGTCTTTACCGGCAGCCTTAACTGTTTCGTCAAGTCTCTTGTTCTTGCCTTCCAAAATGGCGTCTGCAAAACCCTTGGCATAGAGCTTAACAGCACGTGCGCTGTCGTCGTTGCCAGGGATGATGTACTGAACACCAGCTGGGTTGTGGTTTGTATCAACAACACCAACAACTGGAATACCGAGCTTGTTAGCTTCTTGAATAGCAATCTTGTGATAGCCGACATCAACGATAACCAAAGCGTCAGGAACAACAGTCATTTCCTTGATACCGCCCATTGCTTTGTTGAGCTTTTCAAGTTCACGAGTGAAGTCAAGAGCTTCTTTCTTAGTCATCTTGTCGAGACCACCATCAGCAACAGTCTGTTCCATTTCTTTGAGACGCTTCAAAGAAACCTTAACTGTTTTGAAGTTGGTGAGCATGCCGCCCAACCAGCGCTGATCAACGTAAGGCATACCTGCACGCTTAGCTTCTTCAACGATAGCTTCGCGAGATGTGCGCTTTGTGCCTACGAAAAGGATAGTACCGCCGTTAGCAGCTAAATCTGTCAAAAACTTAGCGGCGTCATTGAAGCCTTCAACTGTTTTTTCGAGATTGATGATGTGAATCTTGTTGCGGGAACCGAAAATGTACTGTGCCATTTTTGGAGACCAGAAACGTGTCTGATGGCCGAAGTGTGCGCCTGCTTCAAGAAGTTCACGCATGCTCAATGTTGTCATGTTTTTTTTCCTTTAGGGTTTAATTCCAACACCTCTTCCCTCGTCCGAACGGAACCCTAGTAGAGGAGGTGCGCTATTTAAAAATATTCTTGGCTTATGCCAATTGGGGCAGAATTCTATCAGAAACAAGACACTAGAATCGAAGGTTTTACAAAGAATTGTAATTATCGGAACCTGGCTTCATTAATTGACTCTCTTTGGATTTGGATGAGCTTTTTGAGCCTTTCATCGTCTGACCTCGGCCTTCGCCGTTATAAATATTTACGAGCTCTTAAGAAAATTATGCACAATTTGCAAACGAATCACTTTTTTCTTTCTTAGGATGACTAGAATTCAGAAAACTTGGAATTAAAAATGTCACTTAAAAAAATCGTTATTAAAACTCCTGAAGAAATTGAAGGAATGAGAGCTGCCTGCAGAGACGCTGCTCTGGTATTGGATTTCATTGAACCTTATGTTAAGGCGGGTGTCACCACTGAAGAGCTCGACGATCTCATGCTCAAATACATGACCGAAGAACTCAAGGACATCTCTGCCTGTCTTGGATATTCATCCGGCGCTGAGACTCCTTATCCAAAAGCCACCTGCATCTCTGTCAATCATCAGATTTGCCACGGAATTCCTGACCAAAAAGTTCTTAAAAAAGGCGACATTCTCAATATCGACGTCACCGTAATCAAGAACGGATTCCATGGCGACACGAGCAGAATGTTCAAAGTAGAACCTGTGTCTATCGCCGCATCGCGCCTTTGCGAGATCACATTCAATGCGATGTGGAAAGGCATTTGCATGGTTAAGCCCGGGGCTCATTTCGGCGACATCGGCTACGCTATTCAGCAGTATGTTGGCCCTACCGGCTGCTCTATCGTTAGAGAATTCGGTGGTCACGGCGTAGGAAGAGGTTTCCACGAAGAACCTTTTGTCGCACACGTTGGGAAGATGGGAGAAGGTCCGGAAATGAAGCCGGGAATGATTTTTACCATTGAACCAATGATCAACGCCGGCAAACACGCTTTAAAAATTATGCCTAATGGCTGGACCGCTGTGACCAAAGACAGAAGCCTCTCCGCACAATGGGAGCACACGGTTTTGGTTACTGAAACCGGTTATGAAGTCTTAACTGTTTCTCCGGGATGTCCGCAGCCTCCTAGCTGGGTTAAGTAATTTTCCACGAGCCTCCGAAAACGGAGGCTTTTTTGTACCCGATTTCATATGTTAGTGAGAATGCTAAATATTGTTGTCAATACAATGGTCTAGAGGATAAAAACTTTGAAAATACCTAACATTTAACGCAGAGGTCCCGACACATGTTTTACAACATTATTGTTAACGATATAGCTCCGATTTTTGTGATCATGATGTTGGGATACGCCGGGGCAAAAATTCATGCTTTTACACCGGACCAAACTCAGGCGTTAAACAAGGTCGTCCTTGATATTGCTTTACCTGCCGCTCTTTTTGCCTCTATTACTAAAGCTAACCGTGAATTAATTTTCGGAGATTTGCTTCTCACAGTCATCTCATTCGCAGGTCAAGTGGGAATGTTTCTTCTGTGCTTTTATATCTGCAGGAAGTTTTGGAAACACTCCATCCAGCAAGCTGCGGTATGTGCGCTGATTACCGGGGCTCCGACGGTTGGTTTCCTAGGATTTGCCGTTTTGGATCCGGTCTTCGGTACCTCCACTCAAACGGGCTTAGTCGTAGCCATTGAAGCCATCCTTTCTAATGCTGTGTTGATTCCAATCGGATTCTTTCTAATGAATATGGGGCAACCGGCAGGTGCGAACGGTCAGCAAGCAAACTCAAGTATTAAGGCAATCATCAACTCCCTTAAGCAGCCCGTAGTTTGGGCACCTATGCTTGCCGTCGCTATTGTTCTATGCGGCATTCGTATGCCCGACGCTTTATATCCTTCTTTAGATTTGATAGCAAAAGCAAATTCAGGCGTAGCGGTGTTTGCAGCCGGTTTAGCCTTAGCGACAGTTAAATTCAGCGTAGGTCCTGAAATTATTTGGAATGTTTTCTTCAGAAACTTTTTAAGCCCTTTGGTTGTTTGTCTTGCAGGAGCTTTCTATCACCTTCCTCTCGAAAGCCTCTCTATGATGGTTCTCGCCTGCGCCCTCCCTCCTGCCTTCTCAGGTTTGATCATCAGCAGCAGATACAACATTTACGTCAAAGACGGAGCATCTACTTTGGCAGTCAGTACATTGGTGTTTGCCTTTTCTGCTCCCTTCTGGCTCTGGATTACGCCTATTGTCGGTAAATGGTTTTAATGCGAAATCCTTTTTCAGAAACTCAGAAGATTCCTATCGGCAGATTTGCTTCTTTTGCTAAGACTTTTCTGAGGTCTTCTGATTCGCCTGATTTTTCCCAGTTCATTCCTCCTTCTAGTTTTCTCTTTCTTCTGGAAGATTCTTACCTCAACAAGCAAAACTATCTTTCAGTTAAAACAGAAAGCCGGAAATGTAGAATCAAAGAAAGAAAACTTTGGAAGTCAAAAAAATGAACCAACAAGCCGTCACTGACTTTACTAACGAACGACAAATTCTTGCCAAAGAATTCAAAGAACATTCTGATCCCTTTGAGTATCTTCTTAAGCACACCCATGCAGCGGACGAAGCCATAGAGGCCATCTGCACGGACAACAATCTTTCTCCCAGAATTGCGGTTGTTGCCGTGGGCGGTTACGGCCGTTGTGAACTGTTTCCGTTTTCTGACTTAGACCTTTTATTTCTCCTGCCGGAAGATATCAAAGACTCAGAGCTAAAAGTCATTGAACAAGTCTTAAACGATCTATGGTCACTCGGACTTACGGTTGGACATTCCGTCCGGACTATCGACGAATGTATATCCCAAGCCGAAGAAGATATCACCGCCCAGACAGCCATGTTGGAATCACGTTTTCTTATGGGCGACGCCGGCCTATACAAGAAATACACCGAAAGGATGGAAGTCCAACTGAATTTTGTTGACTTCTTCAGAGCCAAATTCATCGAGCAGCAGCAAAGGCATCTGCGTTTCCAGGAAACGACCTATGCACTCGAACCGAATATCAAAGAATCTCCGGGAGGTTTGCGCGATCTTCACATCGTAACGTGGATTCTTAAAGCCGCCTACCTTGATGCCGCTAAAAAGAATAAAGAAATACCGAGTCTGCTCACTAATTATGAGCAAACAAAAATTCATGAAGACATGAAAACTCTCTTTTGGCTGCGAATTCATGTGCATCTTCTTGTAAATCGTCATGAGGACAGACTGCTTTTTGAAATTCAAGAATCTTTAGCTAAAGAGCTTGGATTCAAAGCGGACGCCGACAGAAGAGCCAGCGAAAAACTGATGCAGCAGTACTACGCCGTTGCTTCATCGATTGAACTATTAAATGACGTCATCCTTCAGGCACTAAAAGAACACTTCGTCTCAGTCACGAAACAAAAAGGAGTCAGCATCGGCAACGGCTTTCTAGTTAAAGGCGACGTTCTTGACACTGAAAATGAAAACTTCTACCAAAACGATCCGGCCATGCTCTTAATGCCTTTTGTTTTGGCTACCGAACATCGAGAAATCAACAAGTTTTCTACGACTATTCATCGAGCATACGGAAACTTGGACAAGCGTATTCCCGACAACTTTGCTTCGCTTGATGAAGTTAAGTCCAGCTTTCTCAAAATTCTAAAAGCTAAAAAAGGTGTTTACCACTGCTTAAAGGAGATGAACAAACTCGGAATCCTTTCCAAACTGATTCCTCCATTCGGCCGCATTGTAGGCCAGCTTCAGCATGATCTATTCCATGCCTACACTGTTGACCAACATACGATTTTAGCCATTAGCTATTTGAGACGTTTTACAAAAAGCGAGAACGCTCATGAGATGCCGCTTATGACTGAACTGATGATGTCATTGGAAGACAATTGGCGTCTCGTAGCAGCCCTTCTCTTCCATGATATCGGCAAAGGCCGCGGCGGGGACCATAGCCGCATAGGTGCAGAAGAAGTAAAGATTTTTGCTAAAAGCTATAACTTAACTCCGGAAGAAACGGACTATATTGAATTTCTCGTTAGAGAACATTTGACAATGAGCAGAGTTGCGCAAAAACAAGACATCTCTGACCCCGAAGTTATTAAAAAATTCGCTGAGAAAGTCGTTTCATTAGACCGCCTCACAGGGCTCTACTTGATTACCGTTGCCGATATCCGTGCAACAGGTCCGAAAGTCTGGAACAGCTGGAAAGCCAAATTGTTGGAGGAACTGTTCTACGCCACCGCCAATTTCTTGCAAGGGAAATCCTTATCTAAGACCATGTTGGTCAATAACCGACGGGAAGATGTCCTCAAAGCCGGGAACTTCAACGCCAAAGAAAAAGAAAAGCTTGAGCAATTCTGGGAGGACTTTGACGTCGGCTATTTCATGCGGCATTCCGTCGACAACATTCTTTGGCAGTCAAAAGAACTTTTGGATCACATGGACAGAAAGAGTTCCTATGTAATTTACAGACCGGTCAAAGGCCTTCCGAATGCCTATGAGGTTGTCGTTTTGACGGAAGACCGGAACGAGCTGTTTGCCCGCATTGTTTCCACTTTCCAGAGCTACCGCCTTTCAATTCTAGAAGCAAGAATTTATACCGGTAAGACCGGACGAGTCTTAGACCATTTCGTGGTCATTGACAATAACCTAAACTCTTCAAGCGAGGAAAAATTTGAAGAGCTGAAAGCCGATTTAATTAATAGGCTTGATAATCAGCTGCCTCTGCAGCCTCCGATAAAAGGACGTCTGTCGAGACACTCTAAAAACTTCCCGATTACGCCTGAGGTTCAGCTTAGAGCCGACGCCGGCGGAAGCCACTATTTGTTATCGGTGGCAGCCACAGACAGACTGGGCATTCTGGCCACAATCGCCCGCGTCTTTATCGAGTTTAAGATTAACCTCATCACCGCAAGAATTGCTACATTGGGAGAAAGAATCGAAGACGTTTTCGTAATCGAAAATCCTCGGCTGGCTGATCCTCAGTTTGCCGCAGAATTTGAAACGGCTTTGCTAAAAATTTTAGAACTGAGACCGTCTTAAGACACGGTACTTCTTGGGAACTATCAGAAAGCGCAAAACTCCTTGAGGCCTCTTCTGCAGAGGCCTACTTTGAAAGCATTAAAAGCTTTCAAAAGCCTTTAGTGCTATCTTGAGACTCTTCTTGGTCGCTTCTTCACTCACATCTGAAAAGGCCTTAATGTCAATCTTAGAAGACGAAAGGCCGATTCCGGCAGCAGGGTTGACGATTTGGCAGATAGCCGCGTAATTGAGTCCTAACTCTCTGGCCAAACAAGCTTCCGGCATCAAAGTCATACCGACGTAATGGGCACCGTCTTGAGCAAGTTTCTTGATTTCCGCCGCAGTTTCGAGTCTCGGACCTTGTCGAACCGCATACGTTCCGCCGTCTATAACCGGTATTAAAAGATCATCTGCCGCATCTAAAAGTTTTTCCCGAAGCTGTCCGCTGAAAGGTTCGGTGAAATCGATAAAAGTAATAGTCTCTGAGTCACCTTTGTTATATGAAGTTTCTCTTCCCCAGGTATAGTCGATGATTTGGTCCGGAACAGCAATAGAACCTGGCTTGTCTTCTTCCACAATCCCGCCAACCGAACAAAGAGCAACAACCGCTTTTGGAGCTAATTGTGCGATCGCCCACATATTTGCACGATAGTTGATTAGATGCGGAGGCTTCCGGCAGGCTCGGCCATGCCTGGGAAGGAAAATAATTTCTTTATCTTCTACTTCAGCAAATTCAAAGGGCGCTGAAGGCTCGCCCCACGGAGTAGGAATAGCTTCAGTTCGAGTTATATTCAGCTCTTCTTGAGAAAGCTTTACGCTTCCTCCAATAATCACAAACCTCTCCATTATTCTTCTTTTCCTTGGACCAACATGGCCATAAACTGCTCTTCACTAATAATCGGAACGGATAAAGCCTGCGCTTTGGCAAGTTTGCTTCCGGCGGCTTCCCCGGCAAGAACATAACTTGTTTTTTTAGAAACTGAGCCGCTGACTTTCCCTCCGGCTTTGCGGATCATATCGCTGGCTTCATCTCTGGAAAGGGTCGGCAATGTTCCCGTCAACACAAATGTCATGCCGGCAAATACCAATTCAGAAGCATCAACTTCTCCTTTTTCTTCCCAATGAACGCCAAGATCCTGAAGCTCTTGGATAACCTGCAGGTTTTTGGGCTCTGCAAAGAAGTGGAGAATTTTCTCAGCGGTGGACATTCCGACATCGTCAACTTCTAAAAGCTGTTCCAATCCGGCGTCTTCACAAGCTTTTAACGTTCTAAAGTGATTTGCTAAAGTTCTCGCGGTGGATTCTCCGACATCAGGAATACTGATGGCATATAGAAATTTTTCTAAGGTAGTACTCTTCGATTTCTCAATGGAAGCTAGAAGATTATCTGCTGACTTTTCTCCCATTCTGTCTAAAGAGACGAATTGCTCCTTAGTCAAACGGTAAATATCGGAAATATTTTTTACCCAGCCCTTCTCAACTAATTGTTCCGCCAGTTTTTCTCCAATTCCGTCTATACCCATGGCTTTACGTGAGACAAAGTGAAGGATGGACTGGACACGTTGAGCTTGACAGAACAAACCTCCCGTACACTTCCTATCTTTTTCCCCTTCTTCTTTGTAGGCATGAGACCCACAGACCGGGCAGAACTCAGGCATGACAAAATCGCGGGCATTATCCGGACGAAGCTCTTTAATGACTCTGACAATTTCCGGAATGACATCGCCGGCGCGTCTTACGACGACCGTATCTCCTATCTTCACTCCCATGTTTTGAAGGAACTCTTCATTGTGAAGAGAAGCGTTGCTGATGGTGGTCCCTCCGACAAAGACCGGTTTTAAACGGGCAACCGGCGTGAGCTTGCCGGTTCTGCCGACTTGAATGGTAATGTCTTGAACCACTGTTTGAACCTCTTGGGGAGGATACTTATGCGCACACGCCCAGCGAGGTTCACGAGATACGAAGCCTAAAGATCTTTGCAAAGCAAAGCTGTTGACTTTGTAAACCACTCCGTCAATATCAAAAGGCAAATCATCTCTGATTTTTTCTACTCTCACATGAAAGTTTTGAAGTTCTTCCGGCCCATATGCTAGGACTCTTGTATCAGCAACCGGGAATCCCTTAGATTTCAAGTAGTCCAAAAGTTCTGATTGCTTATTGGCCACCGTTTCAGAAACCTCTCCATAACCATAGGCATAGAAAGATAGGTTTCTTCTGGCGGTAACCGAAGGATCAAGCTGTCTTAAGCAGCCTGCCGCCGCATTACGAGGATTGGCAAAAAGCTTTTGCCCTTCTGCCTTCTGCTCTTCGTTAATTCTCTTAAATTCTGACTTATGGAGAATAACTTCGCCTCTTACCTCAAAAATTTCGGGGAAGTTTTCAACTTTCAGCGGAAGGGTCTTGATGGTACGAACATTGGCTGTGACATCTTCTCCCTCATATCCGTCGCCGCGGGTTGTTGCTTGAACCAAAATGCCCTTTTCATAACGAATATTGACAGCCAAACCGTCAAATTTAAGCTCGCAGTCGTATTCAACAGGAGGATCTTGCGGCGTCAATTCGAGCTCTCTTCTTACGCGGCCGTCAAAGTCGTAAGCACCCTGGGCGGTGTAATCGGTTTCCGTGTGAATGGAAAGTAGAGGTATCTTATGTTTGACCTTGACTGCCTCAGTTCTTACGGCAGCTCCGACTCTTTCCGTCGGAGAAAATAAGGTTTTAAATTGAGGATATTGCTGTTCAAGCCTAACTAATTCCTGAAAGAGAGAATCATAAAGTTCATCAGAAATAGTGGGGTTGTTATCGACGTAATAAGCCTGGTTATGCTTATTAATTTCATCGGCCAGCTGCTCCATCCGCTTCTGAATTTCCAAATCTTTTGCTGAGTCTTTTTTGGCGCTCATATTCATTCCCAAAAATCTATCTGCCTAACAAAAGAAGCCTTCAACTTCGAATGAGTGAGGCTTCTTCTATGGTTAACGTTTTTTCCAATACTCCGCTACGCCAGTAATTTATGCGCAGTCGGACTTCCCGGTTCTAGACCCTTGTCTCTCATTTGCTGGTAGAAATTATCAATCTCTTTTTTGACCGTAGTAAGAATCTGACCGTTTATTGGGTAACCCTGATTGTCCACGATTTCTGCTTCAAAAGGAGCAGCGAAAGCATTTGCAGCTATCATCAAAGAGCGAAGCGGCTGAGATTCCGGAGTCATCAAAGCGACGAATAAGGAAATAACAACGTAGTTCGGTGAAACCCAAGCTGCCGCAATCGCACCTTTTCTGTTATGGCTTCTCTTTCCGTCAGCTGTCTGCACTAACTCCCCAACTTTTTCATATAGTTTGGAATTAATACGTTTCATGCCTAAATCGCTTGCCACTTTTTCAAACTCATCCAAGCTGACTTCGTTGCGGGAGCGTAAAGTAACGGAAATCTGAGCCCCAAATTGCTGAAGCAAATGAGTAAGATTTTTTGATTTGTTTGAAATCAAAGACTGTTCCACTTCGTCGCTGCTTCCGTCAAACATCATTTCCAAACGCTGCTTAATCTGCAGAACGGATGAAATGGAAACTTCACTTACCACGCCTCTGGAGGAAGCCAACTGAACAAAGATGATGATGGAAGAATAGAGGCCGATAGCTTCCGGGACGTACCAGCTCTTGGTGTAAGAATCGTACCCGTAAACCCAATAATTGCCTTTCGGCTGGAGGTTTTTCAGCGGAAGAAGCTCATTTAAAAGCGCACTGCCGGTAACCGGGTTCTTAAACTGGATTTTGAAAGAAACCTCAAGCATCGGATTATGAGAAGGACAGCCGTTTTTTTCAACTTCTTCAAATCTTAAGACCTCATCAAACGGAAGACTGTTTTGTTGAAAATCCAACGCAGAACCGGAAGTGTCAACCCGTGCTGCAGCCTGAGCCTGCATTTGTTGTTTTTTCGATTCTTCAAGAGCTTTGGCTGTTTTTTCAAAAGAATAGACCTCAGGGACTTTATCCGCAGTAGGTTTTTCTTCAGGTTTAGCCGGCTTAACAGGCGCAGGAGAAGGAGTAGCCTGCACTGGAGCGGTAGGTTTCTGAACAGTATCTTTCACGGGACTCTGGGAGGAAGAAGGGTTCGCCGCTTCCGGAGATTGGCGTACCGACTGAATCTCTTTTTCTTTCTCAGAACGTAAGAAAGGCTCTTTTTTGTTTCCCGCCAGAGGTGAATTATCCTGCTTAATTTTTTTCGGGGCTTCTTTAATTTTCAACCAATACCAGATGCCACCGCCCGCGCAGCCGATAAGCAAAATAGCGGTCAATGTCATCCCAAGAACAAAGCTCATCCGATTTCCCTTCTCTTTAAATCTTATGCATTACTGGATCGGATATTTTATTGTTTAAAGGTGCTGTTGTGGTAATGAATTTCAGAATTAATTAGATAAATTTTCCTAATATCGAGAAAATTATCAGTATCCGGCTGAAAATACAGACTTTCCGCAGAAAAACAGCGACTGGCGGGTTGGCCGGAAATGAGCATATACGAGATTTTTAATTGTCTGGAAAGTCTCAAAAAGCCTTGTTTGAAGCGGCGAATGATTTTGACGTCGGCTATCAGGAATTCCTGCTCAATTGAACTTCTTCTTCCAACTTCTTACTCATTTTTCTCAGTCTTTTGGGCACTAATAGAAAATTCGCTTAGACTTAAAGGTTTAATAGTTTGTTGCTTGTAACCTCTCTATTTGAAAGGCTCCGAGCTGTTTATAGGAGTGTTCCTTTAATGCCTACTCAACCTAGTAAAACACTAGAAACTTTTGATAACCCTCAGCCGAACAGAGATTACCTCATTCATATTGAGATTCCTGAATTTACATCTCTCTGTCCTTTGACAGGGCAACCTGATTTTGCAACGCTTTTTCTTGACTACATTCCTGATAAGAAAAACGTTGAATTGAAAGCCCTTAAGCTTTACATCTGGAGCTTCCGTGAAGAAGGCGCTTTCCATGAAGCCATCACCAACAAAATTCTTGATGATTTAGTTGAAGCTCTTCAGCCGCGCTACATGAGACTGAAAGCCAAATGGTGGGTCAGAGGCGGCATCTATACCACGGTGGTTGCTGAACATCGCAAGCCCGGTTGGGCCCCGCAACCGATGGTAGAACTTCCTGAATTTGAAACAAACGACCCGACAAGAGGTTAATCAATTTCTCAATCCCAAGGAACTTCCATGAATCCAGATTTAGCGCTGACCAGACCTTATCCTTTTTCACGATTAAAAAAATTATTGGAAGGAGCTCAGCTGCCTGCCGGCAAAAAACATATTTCTCTTTCAATCGGAGAACCAAAACATCCGGCTCCTTCATCTGTATTAAATGAGCTCTACCACAACTTCGAACTGTTTGAAAAATATCCTTCCACCAATGGAATGCCTGAACTGCGGGAGGCAATTGCCAGTTGGAACTTGAGACGGCATGGGGTAAAACTTAATCCGGCCACTCAAATTCTGCCGGTTAACGGGTCCCGAGAAGCTCTATTTTCTTTTACTCAAGCAGCCATAGACTCCTCCAAGAACCCAACGGTTTTAATGCCGTGCCCCTTCTATCAAATCTATGAGGGAGCGGCCATCATGGCAGGAGCCAAACCCGTTTATATCCCGACAACTGCTGAAAACGACTTTGTGATGGACTTAGAGTCCTCTGCCTCTGAAGAAGAACTCCAAAGCGCCCAACTGGTTTTTGTTTGCTCCCCGAGTAACCCGACTGGGAAAGTCCTCGGCCTGGCTCATTGGAAAAAATTATTTGAATTGGCCGATAAATACAACTTCATTATCGCCAGTGATGAATGTTATTCGGAAATTTATTTTGACGAAAATAATCCTCCGCTTGGAGCTCTACAAGCCGCGAAGATTCTAGGCCGAGATGATTTTGACAAGTTGGTGGTTTTTTCAAGTTTGTCCAAGCGCTCAAACATTCCGGGCATGAGAACGGGATTCGTGGCAGGGGATGCAAAGCTCTTGAAACCCTATCTTCTTTACCGAACCTATCACGGCTGCGCCATGAGCGGCCCTTTGCAAAAAGCAAGCATCATTGCTTGGAATGATGAAGAACACGTTAAAGAAAACAGACGTCTTTACCGTGAAAAATTTGAAGCCGGTCTGCCGCTTGTACAGCAGACCCTTGAAGTAGAAATGCCGGATGCCTCATTTTATCTTTGGGCTAAGACCCCAATAGATGATAAAGTTTTTACTAGGAGGCTCTACGAGGAAGCAGGCATCACGGTTCTTCCGGGAAGTTTTTTAGGAAGAGAACTTGCAAACGGCATCAATCCGGGCTCCGGATACGTGCGCATTGCACTCGTAGCGACAACTGAAGAAGTGAAAGAAGCGACGCAACGAATCGCTGAATTTAAGATATAGGAGTAAAAATGCAATATATAAAAGACATTATCGAACGCGCTTTTGACCTCAAGCCGGAACATTTAGGCCCCGAAGTACACAACGCTGTAGATGAAGTTCTTCAGTCTTTGAACAAGGGGAAATTAAGAGTAGCCGAAAAGATTGACGGTAAGTGGGAAGTCAACCAATGGATCAAAAAGGCCATTCTTCTTGAATTTAGAATGAATCCAAGCCGTGTTTCCAGAGCTGGTGAGTTTGTTTATTTCGACAAAGTTCCTCTTAAATTTACTCTTTACAATGAAAGAATGTTCAAGGAAGGCGGCTTCCGCGTAGTTCCGGGAGCTATCGCCCGCGAAGGCAGCTTCATTGCTCCGGGAGCTGTTTTGATGCCGTCTTATGTCAACATCGGTGCATACGTCGGTGAAAACACAATGGTCGACACTTGGGCAACCGTAGGCTCTTGTGCACAAATCGGCAAAAACTGCCATCTCTCCGGCGGTGTGGGTATCGGCGGCGTTCTGGAACCTCTTCAGGCCAACCCAACTATTATTGAAGATAACTGCTTCATCGGTGCCCGCAGTGAAATTGTCGAAGGCGTCATCGTTGAAGAAAACTCCGTCATCTCTATGGGTGTGTTTATCGGCCAAAGCACGAAAATCTATGACAGAACTACAGGCGAAATTTTCAGAGGCCGCGTGCCTGCCGGTTCCGTTGTTGTCCCGGGAAGCCTCCCGAGCAAAGACGGCAAATATAACCTGAACTGCGCCGTCATCGTTAAGCGTGTCGATGCCCAAACAAGAGCCAAGACCAGCATTAACGAACTTTTAAGAGACTAAGCATGACTGCCGCCTCAGACAACTTAACCCTTCGGCTTTTGAAAGAAGTCCTCTCTTGTCCTTCCGTCACACCGGAGGATAAAGGATGTCAAAACTTAATCAGCGGTTTCCTTAGTGACGCCGGGTTCGAATCAGAAAATATTCACCGTGGAAAAACAGACAATCTTTACTGTTGGTATGGATCTGACGGACCATTGTTTTTATTTGCCGGTCACACTGACGTCGTTCCTCCCGGTTGCGGCTGGAATACAGACCCGTTTGCTCCGACAGAAGTTGACGGGAACTTAGTTGCTCGAGGCGCGCAGGACATGAAAACCTCTGACGTTTGCTTTGCAGCTGCTGCAAAGCAATTCGTCAAAAACTTTCCAAACTTTGAAGGCCGTATTGCCCTTCTTCTCACAAGTGATGAAGAAGGGGACGGCAAAGACGGAACGGCTTTTGCCATCGAGGAACTGAAGAAGGAAGGAATTCAGCCCGACTTTTGTATTGTCGGAGAACCGACTTGCTCTAAAGAATTAGGCGACACCATTAAGAACGGCCGCAGAGGCTCTTGCAACTGCCGGGTTACTATTTATGGGGAACAAGGTCACGTCGCCT
The DNA here is from genome assembly GCF_902477955.1 of uncultured Turicimonas sp. Lineage (NCBI taxonomy): Bacteria > Pseudomonadati > Pseudomonadota > Betaproteobacteria > Burkholderiales > Sutterellaceae > Turicimonas > uncultured Turicimonas sp. The sequence goes on from NZ_CABSJB010000004.1 coordinate 108,134, forward strand.
ATCCGTTAAAGGTTGAAAACTCAATTCATACAGCGTCCAAAATTATCAGCAAGCTTGCTCAAACTCAGTGGGACCAGGGCTGCGAAGGCTTCCCCTCCACTTCTTTCCAGGTAAGTAATATCACTGCCGGAACAGGTGCCGTCAACATAGTCCCCGGTTCCTGCAGTTTTGTTTTTAATTTACGTTATAACCCGGCAACTTCCGGCCAAGAAATTGAAAATAAAGCTAATGGCATTATTAAAGAATTTACAGAAAACGCTGATATTTCTTGGGAACACAGCGCTTTTCCTTTTAAAACGGAAGGAAAGAAATTAACCGGATGCTTAGAAAAAGCCATCTCTAAGGTTCAAGACATAAAACCAACGCTTTCAACTTCGGGAGGAACCAGCGACGCACGTTTCATCAGTCGGTGGTGTTCGGAAGTCGTTGAATTCGGTCCTGTCAACAATCTCATCCATAAAGCGAACGAATCCATTCCTTTAAAGGATATTCCGAAGCTGACAGAAATCTATTACCAAACACTTGTCAATCTTTTTTCGGTAAGTTCAAAATGAATTTAGAAAACACTGCCCCTCTAAGAACAATTAGAGATTTTGTCAGGTACGCTGCAACTCAACTGTCAAAAGCAAACATCTCTTATGCTCACGGATATGACAATCCATACGACGAAGCAGGCTTTTTAGTGCTCCGGTCCTTGGGAATCGAACTTGAATATGAAAATAAGTTTTTAGACGCAGCGTTAACTCAGGACGAAAGGCAGTTCATTCTCAACCAGATATCCCGCAGATGCGATGAACTGGTACCGACCGCTTATCTAACTAAAGAATGGTGGCTGACCGGCCATCGTTTTTTTGTAGATGATCGGGTCCTAATTCCCAGAAGCTTTATTGCCGAATTAATTGAAGAAGAATTTCAGCCGTGGGTACAGAACCCTGAAGAAATTGCTTCCGTATTAGATATGTGCACCGGCTCCGGATGTCTTGCCATTCTCGCCTCCGAATGCTTCCCGAATGCTGAAGTAGATGCGGTTGATATCAGCGAAGGCGCTTTGGAAGTTGCGGAAAAAAATATCGCCGACTACGGTTTAGAAGGTATTGTAAGACCTATTCAATCGGATTTATTTACCAACTTAGCCGGCAAAAAGTACGACGTTATCATCACAAATCCTCCCTATGTCACCACAGAAGCTATGGAGCATTTGCCCGGTGAATACCGACACGAACCTGAGCTGGCTTTAGTTGCGGGCGATGACGGGATGGATTTAATTAAAACTATCCTTGAGCAGGCTAAAGAACATTTAAATGACGGCGGTTTAATGTTCATAGAACTCGGCGACGGCAAAGAGGCTTTTGAAAACAGATGGCCCGAATTAAATGTTGTATGGCTTCCCACCAGCGGAGGCGATGATCAGGAATTCATGATCAGAAAGGAAGATCTTCCGTAATGCTTAGACTCCAAAACGTATCTGTTGCCCGCGGAACAAGAATCCTTTATTCCGGGGCAACACTCATCAGCAGCCCCGGAGAAAGAATCGGATTAGTGGGACCTAACGGTTCAGGCAAATCAACATTATTTGCCGCCATTCTCGGAGAAATCGGCACAGAAGCAGGTGACATCACAACTCCGGAATACAACCGCATTTCGCACGTTGCTCAGAGAATTGAAAACCCTGAACAGCAAGCCATGCATTACGTCCTTGAAGGACATAAGCCTCTCATCGAAGCTAAAAGTGCTTTAGCCAAGGCTGAACAGTCTCATGATGATTTAGCTTACGCCTCAGCTCTAGCCGCTTACACTGAAATCAACGAAGGAGCAGTGGTTGCCAGAGCAAAAGAAATTCTTCACGGTCTGGGATTCAAGGACGAAGACTCCGAAAGAAAGGTGTCAGAGTTCTCAGGCGGTTGGAGAAACAGACTTTCTTTAGCCCGTGCTCTGCTTACACCGGCCGAGTTAATGCTGCTTGACGAACCGACCAACCACTTGGATATCGACTCCGTCATTTGGCTGGAAAGTTGGTTGAAGGCTCAACAAACCACTATCGTCGTCATTTCCCATGACAGAGAATTCTTAGATCGGATTTCCCAAACAATTTGGTCTATTGAAGACGGCACCATTCATCGTTATTCGGGAAACTTCTCCGATTACGAGAGAATCAGAGCTGAAAAGATTAAACAGCAAGCGGCGGCTGCCAAAGCTTACGAAAAAACCGCCAGTCATCTGCAAAAGTTTATCGACCGTTTCCGCTATAAGGCTACCAAGGCCAAGCAGGCTCAATCCCGTATCAAGATGCTGGAAAAGCTGCAAGCCATTGAGCCGATTAAAGGAAGCAATGAATGGCGCTTTAATTTTGCTGAACCTGAGAAGATGCCTCAGCATCTCATCTTTGCACAGGAGTTGAACTGCGGCTATGATGGCAAGCCAATTCTGACTAATGTCAAAGTTAAGGTTGAACCTCAAGACCGAATCGGCGTTTTAGGCGTCAACGGAGCGGGTAAATCTACATTAATTAAAACGCTTATCGGAGAACTTGCGGCGATATCCGGAGAAATCCGCTACGGAACAGGCTTAAATATCGGGTACTTTGCACAGCATCAGCTCGATCAGCTCAGAGAAGAAGAATCCCCTTTGCAGCATCTTACCCGCATCGCACCGAATGTCAGAGAACAAGAACTGCGAAACTATCTTGGGGGATTTAAGTTCAGCAATGAGATGGCCTGCAGACCTGTCGGTCCAATGTCCGGAGGAGAAAAAGCCCGTCTTTGCCTTGCCTTGATAGCGTGGACTAAACCTAATCTTTTAGTCCTTGACGAGCCAACCAACCATTTGGATATGGAAACTCGCGATGCTCTCACCGTAGCCTTGTCCTCTTTCGAAGGTGCGGTCTTATTGGTTTCTCACGATCGGCACCTTCTGAAAGCTGTATGTGACGATTTATGGATTGTTCATAAAGGTCAGGTCAGTGAATTTTTAGGAGATTTGGAAGATTACGCACGTATTGTTCTTGAAGACAAAAAGGACAAAGTCAAAGAATCCGCCTCCGAAGACAAAGAAGCTCCTACGGTAAATAAAAAAGAGAAACGAAAATTAGAAGCGGAAGAAAGAGCACGCATTTCCGCTTTAAGAGCTCCTCTGCAAAAGCAGCTGAAACAGGTTGAAACCGCTCTCGATAAAAAGTCAAAGAAGTTAAAAGAACTCAACGCCCAGTTAGCTGAGGAAGATTTTTATCAAAAAGATTCCGCGCTTGTCAGCAAAACCATCAAAGAACAAGGAGAGCTTGCCTCGGAAGTGGAAGAACTTGAACTTCAGTGGCTGGATTTATCCGAGCAAATTGAAAGCATCGTTTAAACCAAAACTATCAATTAACCTTCCGATCGTTCTTTACGCCCAACGGGACGATCGGAACGCCTTCTTCAATCAATTCGACGACTTCTTCCGTTTTCGCAGTCCCCTTAATGGAGCGCTCGGGACTGTCACCATAATGAATAGCTCTCGCTTCGGCGGCAAACTTTTCTCCGACATCCTCAGCCGAATCAATTTGTTTGGCAACTTCTTTAATCAAGCTTTCTAAACGCTCTTGAGCTTCTTTTTCACTGGCGGAGACGGAAGTGCTTCGGCTGCGTGCAACATGCGGGGCCGAAAGAACTCTTTCTACCTCTCTGCACTCACAAAAAGGACAAAGGAAAAGACCGGCGTCCCGTTGCTTTTCGAACTCCTTAACGCTTGGAATCATCGCTTCAAATAGATGCCCATTTTTGCATTTGAAGTTAAATACTTTTAAAGCCAATCCAAATTCCTTTTTGTTAGTCCGCTTGTTATGTTAACCAGGAAAAGCGGCATATTCAAATTTGAAGCCTGTCGTCTGACAGCTCTTGGGAAAAACTTTCACAATTCCAGAGACCATAATGGTAAATCTCGACAGTTTCTTTGCCCCGCTATCACCCAATACATTTTTGTTATCTTTTCACAGAAGATCAAAAGGAGGCGAACACCTGCTCCATTTTGCGCTGCCCCGGCATTTTCTAAATTTCGTCTTCTGCCAATATTCTCTTTGCTCTGTCTAACGAAGAAATTTCTGAAGAGTTTTTGCAAAAATTTACAGTTAGAGAAAGTCTTTAGGCTTGAGTTTGCATTAGTTTTTGTTATCGGAAAACATTAAAAGAATCTTTAATAAACAAAGACATATACACCTTCCTTACTTAATCACAATATAAAAAGAAACTTAACTTATGTCGTATTTTTGCAACGATCGCAAAATATGCAAAAATTTTTTTGAAGGCCTAATTTGACAAGCAAAAATTCTGCCTGTATAGTTCTGTTTCTCTCAGCGCGGGAGTAGCTCAGTTGGTAGAGCGCAACCTTGCCAAGGTTGAGGTCGCGAGT